>CAYUOD010000154.1:0-6352 GCA_964446225.1 uncultured Acidimicrobiales bacterium
TCTCAGCGCAGGACCGTAGTGGCCTCCGTGAGTGCAAGCAACTGTAGCGCGTGACTTTTGCCACTTCGCCAAAAAGTGTGAATCTCCCAAATCTGCGGTAAGCGCCCACGTATGGGCCAGCGGTGGGCAGGGCAGGCCTCATTGCAGTTCTGTGCCATTCCAAACCGCGGGGCGTTTGGCGAGAAAAGCTGCGAGTCCCTCGGCAAAGTCCGGCTCGCGGGCCATTCTTGCCAGCAGGGTTGCGGCCTCCCGCACGGCACTGGCGGCATCCCGGTGGAGGTCGCTGTATATCTGTGTCTTGGTGTGCTTCAGCGAGCCGGGGGAGATGTCGCGCGTGAGTTGGTTACCCCACGCGACCGCCTTGTCGACGAGCTCTGAACCTTCATGGACACGGTTAATGAGACCCCAGTCCAGTGCTTCGTCGGTGCGAACGATCCGGCTCGACAGGAGCATGTCGTTGGCCCGTGCAATTCCCACGATGCGTGGAAGCAACCATGAGATGCCGAATTCGGCCGGCAGGTTGTACCTACCGTGTGCTGCGGTGAGCTTGGCACCTGGCACTGCCACGCGTAGGTCGCAATAGCAGGCCAGCACGAGGCCAACGCCAGCAGCCGCGCCGTTGACAGCGGCGATGATTGGTTTGCCGATCCCGAAGAATGACGCGAAGTCGGCGTCGAAGTTTTTGTGTACGCCGTATCCGGGTCGAGCCAGGTCGGGCTGAGTACCCGGGTCGTAGCCGCCCCGCTCCACGTGGCTTTCCAAAGCTGCGAAGTCGGCGCCCACGCAGAAACTCCTGCCAGCTCCGGTAATGACAATGGCGCCGACGTCACCGTCGTTGTCGGCTTGCTCGAGTAACCAGAACAGCTCCGTATGCATCCGTCCGGTCCAGCTGTTCCGTCGCTCCGGTCGGTTCAGTGTGATGAGAGCGACCCGGTCTCTGTGTGCGTAGGAAGTGACCTTGAGATCCATGTGGCTTGTCTACCTGCACTTGATGCGCAGACACAATCCCACTGTGATCTCAGACCACGGCGGCGAGGGCCTCGAGGGCGGACTCGGCGAGTTCCCGCCTGCAGATGAGCAGGTCGGGTAGGTACACGTCTGGCTGGTTGTAGCGGAGTTCATCACCATTGATGCGCGACACATGCAGACCCGCGGCTGCGGCCACCGCAACCGGAGCACACGAGTCCCACTCGTACTGTCCACCCGAGTGGGCGTAAATCTCGGCTGCCCCCTGCACAACCGCCATCGCCTTTGCACCGGCTGATCCCATCGGGACGAGCGTCGCTCCGAGTGCTTCAGCCACAACTGTTGCTGCCTCAGGGGGCCGGGTCCTGCTCACAAGCATGCGTGGGGGAGTGCTGGGATCCCACGGCGGAAGCACTGACGCTGGTGTTGCGCTGAGCACCTGGCGCTGCGCTGGCAGGGCCACAGAGCCGAGAGTCGCCTTGTGGTCAACGCACAGTGCCACGTGTACGGCCCAGTCGCCGCGGCCCTGCTCGGAGAATTCCCGGGTGCCGTCCACTGGGTCGACGATCCAGGTTCGTTCGGCAGCCAGGCGGGCGAGGTCGTCCTTGCCTTCCTCTGAGAGCACTGCGTCTTCAGGACGAAGTGTGGCAAGCCGCTCCATGAGGTAGTTGTGCGCCGCAAGATCTCCCTGGTCCTTGATCTCGGCGGGGTCGACGCCTTTGGCGAACAGATCCTCGCGCAGCGAGACGAGTAGCTGTCCTGCCCCAAGGGCCAGTTCTGCTGCTACTCGGTGGTCATCGGGCGTAGTAGTCATGGTGTTGGATGCTCGTTTCGGAGGTCAATATGAAGCGTATGTCATGAGTTCCTCTCATCGGAGGACATATGGCCGATACAAGCAGTGAGGCATCGGCAATGTCTCACTGGCCTCTTGGCCTAACATTGTTGAGCGAAATCCTGGAATCTCGAAGCGAAAGCCATATGACATACGAACTCTCGCATTTGCGCGCACTCGAGGCCGAGTCAATCTTCATCATTCGTGAAGTTGCGGCTGAGTTTGAGCGTCCATGCCTTCTCTTTAGTGGTGGCAAAGACTCCGTCGTGATGTTGCATCTCGCGATGCGGGCGTTCGCTCCTGCAAATATTCCGTTCCCGCTCATGCATGTGGATACAGGTCATAACTTTGCCGAACTCATGGAGTTCCGTGACCGGACCATCGAAAAGTACGGACTGAGACTCATCGTCGCTTCGGTGCAGGATGCCATCGATGCTGGCACCGTTGTTGAGGAAACAGGCCCCCGCGCCTCGCGAAATCTGTTGCAGACACAGCCTCTTCTCGACGGCATCGAGGCCAACAAGTTCACGGCGGTCTTTGGTGGCGCACGACGCGACGAGGAAAAGGCCAGGGCTAAGGAGCGCGTCTACTCGTTCCGCGACGACTTCGGTCAATGGGATCCGAAAGCGCAGCGTCCCGAGCTTTGGAGCCTGTACAACTCAAAGCTCAACCAGGGCGAACATATTCGGGTCTTTCCGATTTCCAATTGGACCGAGATGGACATATGGCAGTACCTCAATGAGAACGATATTGAAGTACCGTCGCTCTACTTTGCCCACAAGCGTGAAGTGTTTCAACGTGACGGAATGTGGATGTCAAAGAGCCCGTATATCCCGAATATCGAGGGCGAAGAGTTCGTGGAGACGACAGTGCGCTATCGCACTATTGGGGATGTGACCTGCACGGCGGCCGTTGAGTCTGCTGCCGCGAACTACGAGCAGATCATTGAGGAAGTCGCGGCCGCAAGAGTCACCGAGCGGGGTGCGAGTCGTGCCGACGACAAACGTTCAGAAGCGGCAATGGAAGACCGCAAGCGAGAGGGTTATTTCTAATGCAACTTCTGCGTATCGCAACTGCCGGCTCGGTTGATGACGGCAAGAGCACGCTGCTCGGCCGCCTTCTCTATGACACCAAGACGATCTTTGAGGATCAGCTTGAGGCTGTGGAGCGCGCTTCTGCTGCTCGCGGCGAGGAGCAGGTGAACCTGGCGCTGCTCACCGACGGACTTCGGGCTGAACGCGAGCAGGGCATCACCATTGATGTGGCCTACCGGTACTTCGCGACTCCCAAACGTAAGTTCATTCTCGCTGATACGCCAGGGCACATTCAGTACACGCGCAATATGGTCACCGGGGCTTCGACCGCCGACCTCACGATGGTTCTCGTGGATGCGCGCCACGGCGTTATTGAGCAGACCCGGCGTCATGCATTCCTTGCTTCGTTGCTTCGGGTGCCGCACCTGCTGTTACTGGTAAACAAGATGGATCTTGTGGACTATTCGCAGGAGCGCTACGAGGAAATCAAAGAGGAGTTCCGAGCCTTCGCGTCAAAGCTGGACATCGTCGACTTGCAGTTCATTCCGATATCAGCCCTCAAGGGCGACAATGTCGTTTCGCGTTCAGACAACATGGCCTGGTACGAGGGTGCGCCGTTGCTGCATCACCTCGAAGAACTCCATATTGCTTCAGACCGGAACCTCATCGATGCCCGCCTGCCCGTGCAGTACGTGATCCGTCCAATGTCGGATGAACATCATGACTACCGCGGATACGCAGGTCGCATTGCGTCAGGTGTATTTAAGCCCGGCGACGATGTGGTCGTTCTGCCATCGGGGTTCACTTCCAAGGTCAAGGCAATCGACACGCCCTACGGAGAAGTGAGCGAGGCCTTCGATCCGATGTCGGTTGTGCTTCGTCTCGAAGACGAGATCGACATCTCGCGAGGCGACATGATCGCAAGACCCGAGAACAGGCCGACGGTGTCCCAGGACATCGACGCGATGATCTGCTGGATGGATGAGCGCGCCGACTTGAGGGCGGGTTCGAAGCTCGCAATCAAGCACACGAGCAGGTCAGGCAGAGCCATGATCAAGGAGTTGCAGTACCGCATCGACGTGAACACCCTGCATCGCGAGGAAGACGCGACCTCGTTGTCGCTGAACGAGATTGGTCGTATTCGCCTGCGGAGCTCAGTGCCGCTGTTCTTTGATGAATACCGCCGGAATCGAACCACGGGAAGTTTCATCCTCATAGATGAGGGCACGAACAACACGGTTGCTGGCGGCATGATCCTCGGCGAGAGCTCGTGAATGAAGGGGCGTCAAGCCCAAACGTGACCGAGCAGTCCCGAGCGGTCACCCGCGAGCAGCGCTGGGCGGCGCTGGGCGGATCAGGAGCAACCATCTGGTTCACTGGTCTGTCCGGGTCAGGGAAGTCCACCGTAGCGGTCGCGGTAGAAAAGGCGCTTGTGGAAACGGGTCGCGCTTGTTACCTGATGGATGGCGACAACCTTCGTCTCGGCATCAACGGCGACCTTGGTTTCTCAGCCGAGGACCGTACCGAAAATATACGTAGGGTCTCTGAGATAGCGCGACTTTTCGCTGACGCCGGAGTTGTCGCCCTGGTGCCGGTGATCAGCCCCTATCGAGCGGATCGGGACGCGAGTCGTGCATTGCACGACCAATCGGGCCTTCGGTTTACTGAAGTTTTCGTGGATACGCCGCTTGAGGTCTGCGAGCTGCGGGACCCGAAGGGGTTGTACAAGAAGGCCAGGGCCGGCGAGATAACCAACTTTACGGGCCTAGATGCGCCGTATGAGCCCCCGTTGAACGCGGACCTGGTACTGAAGACCGCGGAGCAGGACTTGCCCGCGCTCGTAGCGCAGGTTCTCGAAACGCTGAGCTAAGTCTTAGGACTTTTCTTCTGCGGTTCCGTAGGGTTCGCCGGCCTCGCCGTAACACTCTTCGTGGTAGTGCTCGACTCGGTCCCATGCGTTCTTGACGTAGACATTGCAGATTGCCTGGCGGGCACGCAACTTGGCGCGGAACTTCACCTGTTCACCACAGTGTGCGCAATAGGCGCTGTTCCCCGCATCAATAAGTCGCATGGCTGCCCGGCTCGTCCACTTGGTCGTGGTCTTCGCGGATTTCGTTGCTGTGCGTGTAGCCATAGAGTGCTCCTGTCGGCTGCAGGGGCAGGCACTTAAGTCCACCACTCGCCCCGCAATAAGCCACACGCTATCTGGGCATTTGTGCTTTACCCACCTTGGGTTATTCGCGTATTGCTGGGCAGTTGGATTTCAGGAGCGACTGGATTCAACCTGACTGCTTTGCCATAAAGGCTTCGTAATCGCTGAAGTTGCCCTCAAACCAATGCACCTGTCCGTCGCCGTGAAAGGCGAGCACATGGGTGGCAATGCGATCCAGGAACCAACGGTCATGGCTGATGATCACAGCGCAGCCGGGGTAGGCCAGCAGGCCTTCTTCCAAAGAGCGCAGAGTGTCGACGTCGAGGTCATTGGTCGGCTCATCGAGCAATAGGACGTTGCCGCCACGTTTGAGCACTTTCGCGAGGTGTACGCGGTTACGTTCCCCGCCGGACAGAACGTCCATCTTCTTCTGTTGATCGCTGCCTTTGAAGTTGAACGAGGCCACATAGGCTCGGCCGTTCATCTCGCGGCTGCCGATCTGGAGGGTGTCGTATCCCTCGGTGATTTCCTGATAGACGGAATTGCCCGCGTTCAGGGAATCTCTGGACTGGTCCACATAGGCAAGTTCTACCGTGCTTCCGAGGGTCAGCGTTCCGCTGTCGGGCTGTTCGGTCCCCGCGATCATCTTGAAGAGCGTCGTCTTACCTGCCCCGTTCGGGCCGATGACGCCGATAATGCCTGCGGGCGGGAGGATGAAACTCAGGTCTTCGATGAGCTTGGTTTCGTCGAACGACTTGAACAGATCTGTGCAGTCGATGACCTGGTCGCCAAGACGCTGATTGCTGGGGATAATGATTTCCAGTTTCTCGGCCTGCTGCGAATCCCGCTTTGCGTCTTCTACGAGCTTGTCGTAGGCGCTGAGTCGGGCTTTCGATTTTTGGTGTCTGGCTTTGGGGGCCATCCGCGCCCACTCCAGTTCGCGGGCCAACGTCTTCTGTCGGGCCGACACGTGCTTTTCTTCCATCTGGAGCCGCGCATGTTTTTGTTCCAGCCAGCCGGAGTAGTTGCCTTCGAACGGCAGAGCTCTGCCGTGGTCCAACTCCAGGATCCAGCCGGCCACGTTGTCGAGGAAGTAGCGGTCGTGTGTGACCGCGATGACTGTTCCCGTGTAGTCCTTGAGCGCATGCTCCAGCCAAGCCACAGACTCCGCGTCGAGATGGTTGGTCGGCTCGTCGAGCAGGAGGAGATCTGGGTGGGACAGCAGCAGCCGACAAATGGCGACGCGGCGCTTCTCTCCACCTGACAGCGTCGTTACGCCGGCGTCCTTGGGTGGAAGGTGCAGGGCCTGCATCGCGATCTCGACGTTGCGTTCCAGATCCCAGGCATCGAGCGCGTTGAGCTTGTCCT
>CAYUOD010000155.1:0-4773 GCA_964446225.1 uncultured Acidimicrobiales bacterium
CAGAGTCCAATGCCTAGCCAGCTCAGCATCAGGCTGAGGGCTGAGGCGCTAATGGCGGTGAAGATGACCCACGCGCCGACGAGAGCGAATACTGAGGTCGGCGTCGTGTCTATGGCGTGGGTTCGCTGAGCGGCTGCGCTGCTGTTTCCGTGGCTGTGAGCGGTTACGACGGCGCCGCGTACGTCGCTGCGCGCCACTGTCTCACAAGCAATTGCGTCTGCTGCGAGTTCGAGCGATGCCTTCAGGCTGCCGAGCGCGCGGTGCATACCGGGGACGAACCACATCGACTTGTCGAGTGCACGTGCCAACAGGAGATGGCGGTGGTGTCCGAGGCTGAGGTGTGCTTCCTCGTGGCGCAACACAGCGCGTAATTCGGCATCGGAAAGGCTTTGGCGTGCGCCGCGGGAGATGATCACGCACTTCTGTCCACCGGGTATGGCGATCGCCAGGAACTCGTCTGTGGCCACCGTTGCTACAGGTACGTCGTCGATAAGCCTGATGTCTGCGTAGGCGAGGCTTTCACGCAGTCGTCTTCTTCGACGTGATGTCGCAATAAGAGACTGCGCAGCGGCAACCAGAGCTGCACCAAGTACGGCCAGGCTCAACCACCCGGCTCCGGGAAGACCCGGGATGAGGTGCTTGAGACTGAAACGATCGGCCCCAGCTGCTGAGGGCAGAAGCTGATCCTGGATGGCTGCTCCAGCGCACACTGCCAGCGTTGACAGCACCATGAATGTGGCGAGAACTGTGGACATCACGCCCAGCAGGCTGAGAGATCGAGGCTCTAAGTGGCTGCGTGATGTTGCAACCACGGGCACCACAAGCAAAGCCAGCGCAGCAATGAGTACCTCGAACCCTTTCATATCCTCCCCAAGAATATATGACCTTCGACACTAGTCATAAATCTGTCTCGGTGACAAAATGTACCTGGGATTGGGGCATCAGGGGTAGGTCGCGTTTCGAATTTTCGGAAAGACTGGACAAAAAACTACAACTAGTAGTAGTTTGCTCCACTAATGCGAGACACCGAGAATTCAACATCAACAAAACGTGCGGTGATTACTGTCGCGTTGGTATGGATCGTAGTGACCGTCCTGGCGCTCATTCTGGTCGAGAGTACGAACTTCCATCCGTTTGGGGCGTCGCGAGAGGCGCGCATATCTGACGATGCGTTTGACCTGCTCGCGCTCTTGGCTACACCGGTGACGACATTTGTTCTGGTCGTGATCGGCTACTCGCTGTTCAGTGGCCGTACAAAGAGCGGCGATGAGACCGATGGACCACCGGTGCGGACACACAAGACTTTCATTATTGCGTGGCTGGTCCTCACGAGCGCGCTAACGGTGCTTGTCATCTTCAATCCAGGATTCTCCGGATTGGACGAGCTTCGAGCCGAACCTGAAGCCGACTTGATCATTGATGTGCGCGGTGAACGCTGGAATTGGGCATTCACCTACGCTGATAGTGGCGTGGAGACCCAGGGCACACTTGTGGTGCCAGTCGACACCCGCATCCTTTTTCGCATCACCGCGACAGACGTGCTCCACTCGTTCTGGATTCCGGCTTTCAGAGTAAAGATGGACGCCGTTCCCGGGATTGAGACCACAACGCTGGTCACTCCCGAGAAGATCGGGTCCTACGCGGACGAACCTCTCATACGTGTCCAATGCGCAGAACTCTGTGGAGTTGGGCACGCACGTATGTGGAACGAAGTTGAGGTTATGAGTCAGGCAGACTTTGAGGCTTGGCTACAAGCCGCTGGCGCTTGAGCTGAATAGGAGCGACTGAATGTACATCATCCGCGGACTAATCGGGGGCGCAATTGGCTACGTGCTCGGTGCACTCCTCATCCTTGTGATTCGCGCCGCTGCTGGCGGTCCGGCATGGGAAGTCGAGAGCGTGACAGTGGGGGCTTGGATCTTCGCTCTGGCTGGCTGGCTCCTTGGCGTAGGTGTGTGGCGTCACTGGGCGGCACCATGGTTTGGCCGAGAGGAGAAGCCATACGAGGTCACCGGTTGGAGGCGATATTTTGCGTTCGACACGGACCACAAGGTCATCGGTATTCAGTATCTCGTAACCTTCCTTGCGGTGTTCTTCCTGGCTGGCCTGTTCGCGATGCTCATGCGCTGGGAGTTGTTCAGCCCAGGCGAAGGGGTGTTGAACGCTGACCAGTACAACTCTGTGATGAGTTTGCACGGCATCATGATGGTGGCTGTGGCAGTCGCGGCCACGATGGGTGCATTCGGGAACTATGTCGTGCCGATCATGATCGGCGCCGACGATATGGCTTTCCCCAAGCTGAATGCGCTGTCATTCTGGCTGGCGCCGCCGGTGGTGATCGCTCTTACCTTGTCGATGTTCACCGGTGGCTTTGACACTGGCTGGACCGGATACGCGCCGCTCTCGGTACAGAGTGATCTCGGAGGCCTGTTCTACAACCTGGCTTTCTTTACTCTTGGACTTTCCTCGATAGTCGGGGCGGTGAACTTCGTAACCACAATCATTACGATGCGGGCACCGGGTATGAGCTGGTTCCGGATGCCGATCTTCGTCTGGTCGGTCTTCTTCACGGCGATTCTCTCGCTCATCTTCACCCAGTTCATCGCGTTGGCCATGATCATGGTCATTCTCGACCGCACAGCTGGCATGGTGTTCTTCAATCCGGCTGAGGGCGGCGACCCTTTGCTCTATCAGCATATTTTCTGGTTCTATTCGCACCCGGCTGTGTACATCATGATCTTGCCGGCGTTCGGCCTGACCCTGGAAATACTCTCCCACTTCGCCCGAAAACCGGTGTTTGCCTACAAGCTAGTTGTGGCCGCAATGGGCAGTATCTCGTTTATGAGTGCGGTCGTATGGGCTCACCATATGTTCACGAGTGGCATGGCGGAATCACTCCGTAAGCCGTTCCTGGCCAGCACCGAACTGATTTCGATCCCCACGGGAATCATATTCCTTTCGGCCGTCGGCACGATATGGCTGGGAAAGATCCGCTTCGCGGTCCCGATGCTCTTTGCACTGGGGGTGTTGTTCAACTTCCTCATTGGTGGCATCACAGGCGTATTCGTGGCAGATGTTCCCGTGGACATTCAAGTCCAGGACACCTATTTCGTCGTGGCTCACTTCCACTACACCATCGTTGGTGGCGGCATATTCGGGTTGTTCGCCGCTATCTACTACTGGTTCCCGAAGATGACCGGAAAGACGATGAATCAGGGTCTTTCCAAGCTGCACTTCTGGTGGATGATTATCGGTTTCAACGCGACGTTCATACCAATGTTTGCGGTGGGACTTGCTGGCATGAACCGACGCATTGCCGACTACAGCGCCGATCTCACCGATGGAAACCGCATTGTTTCCATGGGTGGCTTCTTCCTTGGAACGAGCTTCATCATCTTCCTCTACAACTTCATCAAGAGCTGGATCAACGGACCTCCGGCCGAAGCGAATCCATGGGGTGCGACCACTCTTGAGTGGCAGATCCCGTCACCACCGCCACACGAGAACTTTGATGTACCACCAGTCGTGGTTGGAGACCCGTACACCTATGGCGATCCAGATGCAGAACATTTCGAATTCCCAGGCTCTGATCACGAACTCGTGGAGGAAAGCACATCGTGAGTAGTTTCAACAAGATCTCTCAATCACCTGGATTTGTGGTGATTGTGCTACTCGCGGTAATGACGGTGGTCGAGTACTTCATAAGTACAGCTGACATAGCTGGATCGTTCGTGATGCTCACGATCATCGCGCTCGTCAAGGCCGTGCTCATCATCGTCTGGTTCATGCATGTGAGGAACATTTTCGGTAAGGAGTCATCATGACTACTACGGAAGCTGCCGTTGAAGAGGCTCCTGAGGTTCCCCCGACTCTCCATGCTCCGCGGGCGTCTCGTCTGCAGATGAACCGCGTCGGCCTGTGGCTGTTCATCATCTCAGAAAGCTTCCTGTTTGTCGGCTTGTTGGCCGCTCGCTTCAATCTCCTGGGCACCGAGGTGCACGAGGAAGTTTCACAGAGCATTGGTCTGCTCATCACCTCGATCCTGTTGGCCTCCAGCTACACGGCCTTTCGAGCCGAGCATGCCGCGAGTCGTGGGGATCGCGAGGGGCTTGTGCGTTACCTGCGCATGACGCTCATCCTTGGTGCCATATTCCTCGGCGGGGTGGTGTTTGAGTGGTACGAAGCATTTGAGGCATTCCCCAGTAGAACAGTTTTTGGCACCGTCTTCTTCACCATGACCGGGATGCACGCGTTTCACGTGATTACTGGCCTAGTGTTTCTTTCGATTCTCTACTTCAATGCTCGGCGTGGCAAGTATGACAATGATGCCTGGCCAGTAGAGGCTGGTGTGAAGTACTGGCACTTTGTGGATGTCGTGTGGGTCTTCTTCTACCCAGCCCTGTATCTGATCTGAGTCAATCCCCGCTCAAGCGGGTGGAAACCTAAGAAGGTCTAAATTATGCGCAAATCATTTATTGCCTCCGGAATCGCGATCACACTCATTGCTAGCGGCTGTGGTCTCGTCGCTGAGGATGCGGTCGTTGCCTCACCCAATGAGGACCGTGAGATCATCATCGACATGAACGAGTTCACGTTCGGTGTCGACAAGATCGAAGTGACGGCCGGAGAGACGGTCACCTTTGTCCTTCTGAACTCCGGTGACAACGAGCATGAGTTCATGATCGGAAGGAACGTGCAGATCACCCCTGAGGGGTATCCCGACGGCTTCGAACATGACTTCTTCGAAGAGATAACGCCTATGGTCGAGCCGCC
>CAYUOD010000155.1:4873-6318 GCA_964446225.1 uncultured Acidimicrobiales bacterium
GATGCAGTCGGTGACTGGGACGTCGGATGTTTCCGTGGGCGTGGCGCACACTGGGATGCTGGCATGCGGGCGAGCTTGACCGTGATTGGCGCATAGCCCAGTGCTCGATGCCCTACCAAGGACGACGCAGCGGGTCTCACCAGTTGCGTACTTCCGCCTGACAAAGCCACGGATCATCGAGCTTCTGCTCGTGACGACGGTGCCAACGATGATGCTCGCTGCAGGTGGTTGGCCCAGCACCTGGCTGGTCGTGGCAACAGTGGCTGGTGGAACGCTCTCGGCAGCGGGCGCGAATGTGCTGAATAATGTGTGTGACCGTGACATCGACTCGATGATGGATCGGACTTCAGAACGCTCACTTGTCACCGAAGAGATTCCCGTGCGCCATGCGTTGATCTTCGGTGTGGTGCTCGGAGTCGCTGGCTACCTGTGGCTGGCGCTGCTCGTCAACCAGCTCGCCGCCGTCATTTCCACCGCCTCGCTACTGTTCTACGTGCTGGTGTACACGCTGCTGTTGAAGCGCACCACGACACACAACATCGTTATTGGCGGTATCGCTGGAGCTGGTCCGGTGCTTGTGGGCTGGGCAGCAGTGACAGGGGCCCTCTCGCTTGAGGCATGGTTGCTGTTCGCGGTGGTGTGCCTGTGGACGCCACCTCATTTCTGGGCCTTGGCAATTCGGTACCGCGAGGACTACGGCAAGGCCGGCGTGCCAATGCTGCCGGTTGTCGCGGGAGTGCCGGCGACCATATTCCAGATCCGCATCTATACGGTCGCTACCGTGGCAGCTTCGATGCTCCTGGGGCTGAGCGACACCGTTGGTCTGCTGTACATCGTTGGGACCGCCGCCATTGGTGTCTGGTTCACTGTGGGTGCCGCCCGCTTGACTGAGGCGCGGGCAATGAGTTTCTTCCAGGTATCTATCGGTTACCTTACGGCCTTGTTTGGGCTTGTGGCTCTCGACGCCGTGTTGGTGGCCTAGAAACACGGCGCGTAAGCTGTATTGCCCAGGCAGTCTTGGATGGCTGCGTTGGTGCCGCACACTCATATTGGTGACTGCACCTGAGTGGGGCATAAAACTACGCTCTAGTAGGTTCCATCTTCTGGAATCTGGTTAACTATTCCGCCGCAGTGCGAGAGGAACGATGTGGCTCACCCCAATAGCAAACGTGCCAAGAACGCGAAAGCGAAGCGCGCGCAACAGCGAACACAATCCGGTCCAAAGGAAAAGTCGAAGACCGAGAACAAGAAGATAGCCCGGGAAGAGAAGGCCGCTGAGGAGCGTCGCCATCGCGAACGTCAGGACATGCTGCGTAAGGTACGCAACGGTGCGATAATCGCAGGTTTGGTGGGTCTTGCCGGCTTTGGACTCTGGAGTGCGTTCAAGCCTGGACCCGAGCTTGAGGGTGTCGAATCTCCGCCCAATCAGGGTGTCAATCATGTGA
>CAYUOD010000156.1:0-6312 GCA_964446225.1 uncultured Acidimicrobiales bacterium
CCCGAACCTCGCACGACAAAGCTGCGGCCATGGTCGATACAAGCGCGCACACAGACCCGCAGTTCGGCCGTTGACTCTACAAGCGCGGCAACTCCGGCCGTGCCAGCCAGCACTGATGCATCCCTGCCGTAGATGCCCATCTCAAGGTTGCCCGTGCGCAGCCGCTGCGGATCAACAACCTTGCGCAGAGCTTGGATGAAGTTCTCGGAATCACTTACAGCATTGCCCACCTCCACACCGTAGCGCCCTACGCTTACCCCATGACAAGGCGCGATCTCGACGAGCGGGACTGGATCTCCATCGAAGATCCCGGCGAGGACCGGACCTGGCTTTTTGACGCTAGCTTCCTCGCCAGTAACTGGACCTGCATCTATGGTCGCGGTTGCCCGGGCATTGAAGACGAGCCGGATCCTGAGGGAATGCGCGGTTGCTGTTCACATGGCGCGCACTTCGCCGACGACGAGGACGAAGCCAAAGTCGCAGCGGCGATTCAGGACCTCACAAGCGACCAGTGGCAGTTCAAGGCACTCTTTGAAGGCGGATCCAGCCCGCTGTTCAATGACGAACACGACAGGCGTCGCACCCAGATCCACAAAGGCGCGTGCGTGTTTCAGAACAGGCCCGAGTTCGCGCGGGGCGCGAGCTGCGCGTTCCATCTCCTCGCCGACGACGAGGGAAGATCGTTTGTTGATACGAAACCAGAGGTTTGCTGGCAGGTACCCATTCGACGCGAAGACAACTTAGAGGAATCCGGACATGTCGTGAGTTCGGTCCGGCCATGGCTGCGCAGAGACTGGGGAGCGGGTGGCGAAGAGTTCGGTTGGTGGTGTATCGAAGAAGAAGAGGCATTTGTTGGCAAACAGCCCGCATTCGAGGGCCTTGCAGACGAGCTGACAGCCATAGCGGGTGCGCTTGTCTACGAGAAGCTGTGCGCGCAGATGCGTCGACGGACAGGGACGATTCTGCCGCACCCGACAAGGAGGCGTTCAACGCTGTGAGTCGCATTGACAAAGTGCTCGAACTGCTCGAAGATCAGCGCAAGAAGGACCGCTACCACCCTGGTGCCCAGCTCTACGTGAGTCACTGGGGGGAGGTGGTCTGCGATGCTGCCATTGGGCGCTCCGAAGAGGGCGTGGACCTTACCGCTGACCATCTGCTGCCCTGGTACGACATCACCAAGCCGCTCGTATCGGTCGCAATCATGCAACTCTTCGAAATGGGAGCCCTCAACCTCGAGGACCGCGTCAGTTCGGTGCTTAGTGGCTGGGACGGCTCCAAAGCCAACTGCACTATCCGTCATCTCCTCACGCACATGGACGGACTAGCCAACATCGACTTTCTGGACCGAGATATCGAACCCGCCGAAGCAATCGCAGAGCTCAGTGCAGCCGAACCCGAGTTCCGTCCAGGCACAAAGGCTCGCTACGGGGCGACCGCTGGCTGGCGTGTCCTGGCCGAGATCGTGCGAGCCGTGGACGGCCGCGACATCGAATGGTTCCTGCGCGAGCAGATCTGGGATCCCCTGGGCATGCAGTCCACCTATCTCGGTATCAGCGAGGCCGACCAGAGCCGCCTCGCAACTTGGCTCACGCCAATGCATTGGACCGGCATCCAACGCACGGTGATAGTCGAAAGTGGTCGTACGAAACGACACAGCTACCGGCTCGATCAACTGCACACCACCGTGGCACATCGCATGAAAGTAGAACCCGGCATGGGTGCAGTTGGGCCCGCCCACGACATCGGAACGTTCTTCAATGCGATTCTCTCCGGCGGTGAGGGAATCTTTCGACACCGTTCGACAGCTGCGCTGATGGTCGCGGCCCAGCGCATCGAAGTTCGGGATCTCGCCTATGGGGGTGGCCGACTTCCCTGGGGTCTGGGACTTCAGCTGGCTGGGGGCATGAACGGCACACTCGGAACCCGTACATTCGGACACGATGGCATGACCAGTGCGCGTGCGATTTGTGATCCCATAGAAGGCCTCGTCATGGTGCTGCTCACCAACGGCGGATGCACAGAATACGACAATGCCGTGCGTGCGGCACGAGTCACCGAGGCTGTGTACGACGCCGTAGTGCCCCGTCCCGCGGGAGCGCTGCGCACTATGCGCCCCAACGAACTTGGCTTCGATGCAGAGACGGGACTTTACTCGTAGTCCTCTTCGGAGGGTTCTGCGTTGTACTTGGCAGCCAGGTCAGCGTAAGGGTCGCCTTCTGTGTCGCCGTCCTCAGAAACAGGGGCGGCCGGGAAGAAAGAGTCATCATCGAGATCCATGTCCTCGATGTTGCTTTCACGCTCTTTAAACTTACGAGCTTCCTCGTAACGGCGATGCCGGCCCTTCTTCACGAGCGGCTCCTTATTGGAAGTGACCTGACAGTATCGTCCCTATGCGGGACTTCCCATGCTAGTGCTTTGCGATATGAGTGAGGGTCATGTTTCAGACATCTTTTGTGCGAATCTGGGCTCCATTACCAGGCCGTGCTTACGATCGAAGGCCAACGAAGTTCGGCCTTCGACAAGATCCTGCATACGCTCACCCGCAAGTTCTCTGCGCCAGCCATGGCGGAGTCGGGCCTGGTCATCGCCCCGGAGAAAGGCCTCAATATCCGCCCGAGTGGCAAGCAGCGACGAGTCGAGCGCCTGCTCTCTCGCGAACTGACTCACCCACGCAGAGATCAGGGTGACCGCTGGACGAAGGTCACGCTCGAGGGCCGCTGTTGGCTGGGCGTCGCGCTCTTTGAGTTCTTGAGGATCCAGGGACAAGCCCCGCTGAACGGCACCCAGAATCTTGACTCCTCCTCCGTCCTTGAGGTGACGGCCGTCGAGGCCCCGTATCGAGCGCAGCTCCTTTTCCGCAGTTGGAGCCGACTGGGCGATTCCCACGAGTGCCAGATCAGACAGCACGAAGCGCACAGGCTGATCAGTGCGCCGAGCTGTTTCCTCGCGCCACTGCGCAAGCTCTTTGGCAATCCCGCGCGCCTTACCCCTGAGGTGCTTCACCTCTTTGATCCGCAGCCACGCGGTCTCAGGTCGCTGCGATGAACGATCGCGCGCCAGGAGCTGTGCACATTCGTCTTGCGCCCAGCCAAGGCGATCGCGTTTTATGAGCTCGGCTTCTTGCAGGTCAAGAATCTGCAGGAGGTAAAGCACATCCTGGGCTGCATAGCTGCGCTGTGCCTCACCCAGCGGGCGCCTCAGCCAATCGGTGAGCCGGTCGCCCTTACCTAAACGGATATCCAGCTCACCCGCGACCAGCGACGTCAGCGACGGTGTCGAGTAGCCCAGAAATCCAGCGGCGACCTGTGTGTCGTAGAAGTTCCTGGGTGCTGAGCCACAGGCATGTTCGAGAACCTCGAGGTCCTGCGAACCTGCATGCATCACGGCAAGCACGTCGCTCTCCATGAGTTCTCGCAGCGAGCTGAGATCAACTGCGAGCGGATCGACGAGCACAGTTGTGCTGTCGAAGGCAATCTGCAGGAGCGCGAGCTGCGGATAGTAACTGCGCTCACGATGGAACTCGGTATCGAGCGCATAGCGGTCGGCCGCCAGCAGGTCGGCCAGCACGGGGGCAAATTCGGAGTCCGTGTCGATCCAGCGATACTCATCTGAGCTGCCGCGATTACTCACTCGCTCTGACCTGCAACATGATCACTGATGAATGCTCCTTCGCCTGGCAACAACGAACACTACCAAGTTCACAGATCCTCCACCCGGTTGACGTTGCGCAGAATCTCATCGTTGGGCACGGTGACGAAACCCACGTCCATCAGTTCCAGCGCTCCGTGCATCGCCCGCGTGCCAGCCTGAAATGCGTCGGCGAAGCGGGACTCAACCGATCTTCGGTATATGCCCACGAGCGGCTCGAACCCACGGGAGCCCGTCGCCAGCACCACGTCGTAGGAGCCGCGAGCCTCAATCAAGGTACCGAGTAGCTCAGGCGTAAGGCTGGGCAGGTCGCATGCAACCAGCAGCGTCCAGTCGGCTTCACTGGCTGCGAGTGCGCTGAGTAGTCCGCCGAGCGGGCCCTCACCGACGTAGAGGTCGGGGACATAGGTCGTGTTCTCGATAACGCGGTGCTGCTGCTCTCCACCGATAACCAGCACAGGATCGCAACCTGCAGTTGCAAGCACTGCCACTGCTCTCTCCAGCAACGTCTGCTCCCCCAGCGAGGCCACGGCCTTGTCCGATCCGAACCGGCGGCTTGCTCCGCCAGCCAGAACTGCGCCGGCAATGGCGTCAGGAGACATCTTCGGGGGCGCCTCCACCGTAGGACCCAACGACACCTCGGCTTTGACCCTGCGACTGCACCGCCGCTGCCAGGTCGCTCAAGAATTCGTCAACAATATTCAGGTGATAGGGCGAGACCATGAGGTGCAGTCCGCCTTGTTGGCGGTCCAAATGCCAGCCGGCATCGTCCATCTTGTCGCCGATGGCGCTGATGTCGCCCTGAGTTGCCGAAAACTCGAACAGGCTCATATCGGGTTCTCCCGTGACCTCAAGACCAGCGATGGCCTCGATGCCTTCCCTGAAACCATCAGTAGCCTCGGCGATCTGGCTGGCCTTGAGGCGGTAGCCGTCGCGCCCAAGATGCTTCACTGTGGCCCAGGCCGCAGCGATGGGAGCCGCTGGCCGAGTACCTGGAGCGGCTGGTGCTCCGTAGAGTCCCCCGGGCCAACGGTCATAGAAGAAGTATTGCCGCTTGATCAAGTCTGTGTCCCGGTACAACACAAGTGAGGCGCCCTTGAAGGTGTAACCGTACTTGTGGATATCTGCAGACATCGATGTGACGCCCGGAACCGAGAAGTCGAACGGCACCACAGGACGTCCGATGTCGCGCCAAAACGGCAGCAGCCAACCACCCAGACACGCATCCACGTGACACAGCAAGCCGCGGTCTGCTGCGAGTGCCGCGACCTCAGTCACCGGATCGATCACCCCGTAGGGATAACAGGGCGCAGAGGCTACGAGTACCGCTGTTCGTTCTGTGACCAGGCCTGCCATGGCATCGACATCTGCGCGATAGTCGTCCCTCAGCGGCACTTGGACGAGATCGATGCCCAGTGTCTGGGCTGCCTTCGCAAACGCCGGGTGCGCCGTAACCGGCGCCAGGATCTCAGGACGCTCCACACCACGGTCCTCGGCAACGTCTCGCGCTACTTTCATTGCCATCAGGATCGACTCGGTTCCGCCGGAGGTGAGTGAACCCGCTCTGGGGCTGGTCTGCAGCAGATCGGCACCCATCGCAACCAAATCAGCTTCCAAAGTCCTCAGGCTTGGAAAGGCAAACGGATTCAGTGCATTCTCGTGCAGGAACCGCCGAGCCACGTCTTCCTGCAGCTGCTCAAGTTCTGCGTCACCAGTGTTATAGATGAGGCTGAAGGTGCGCCCGTTGCGCCACACAGCGTCCTCAACTCGCATGGCGTCGATCTGACTCAGGATTTCGGCGGGCGACGTGGACTCATCAGGCAGGCTGGGCATGATCTGAAGCTAACCCACCAGTGCCCGGTAGAACCAGATGACACGCATTTTGCTGCCCAGCAACTACTCTGACGAGATGTCAGCAGCACTGCCTTCGTTCTTGAATACCGACAACCTTCAGACGATTGCGCTTGTGATTGTCATTGGCCTGCTGGTCGGAGCTTTCGTGATGTTCAAGCTCGTTAAGGCGGTTGTCGTGAAGGTCATCGGTTTGGTGATCATCGCCGGACTGGCGTTTGCTGTCTGGTCCTACCGGGACACGCTCAAGACCTGTGCTGATGAATGCGGCTGCGAACTATTCGGTCAGGAAATCCAGTTGCCCGCTGCCGGGCAGGAAATCTGTGACCAACTCAGTGTCAGGTTCTCCTAGCTGGAGACCAACGCTTAGGGGATGCGCAGCAAGCGCAGCGTGTTCGTGGCGCGGGTAAGCAGGCTTGTGCCGGCGAGTACCGCGACAAGGTCACCTGACGAAACTTCCCCGGAGTCGCGTGCGACTAACAACGCCTCAGAGACCATCTCGTCAGTGTTCATTGCTTCAGGCAGACACATCGGTATGGCTCCCCAGCTCAGCGTGAGCTGATTCACCGCCCGGTCATTGGGACTGAACGCGAGGATCTTGGCGGTCGGCCTGAAGCGGGCAATGGAGCGCACGGTGAAGCCGGTCCGCGAGAGGCAGAGGATTGCAGCGGCACCGATCTGATCAGCGGCACGCCACGCTGACATCGTCATCGCATCGGTAATCTGCTCACCCGGATCCACACTCTCGGCCAGTCGGGCCCGGTTGATGTCGTGGGCCCAGCCTTCGTAGTCGAACTGCTCGTCCGCGGTCGC
>CAYUOD010000157.1:0-6286 GCA_964446225.1 uncultured Acidimicrobiales bacterium
TTTACTATCCAAGAGCACTGGTGAGGAGGATCGATGGCAGAACGAGAACAAGTCAGGCGACAGGCGCCGGATCGTCAAGAGACCACCGAGGAGGTCTCCGAGGAGGTCAAAACCGATCTCGGTGATGAACTCAAGACCGAGATGGACGACCTGCTGGACGAGATCGACGATGTCCTGGAGACCAACGCCGAGGAGTTCGTGAAGAACTACGTACAAAAGGGCGGGGAGTAGCGGCTAGCCGCGGTTTGTTTATGGCAATGCCCTTTTTCACACCAGGGGAGTCTCCCGGCCCAAACTTCATGGAGCTGCTCAAGACTCAGAACATTGCACCTTTCCCGGAGACCTCGGGCGATCTGCCTGCTGACTTTCTCGCAAAGGTCACCCACGGAACCACGATCGTGGCACTGCGGTTCGATGATGGCGTGATCATGGCGGGCGACCGCCGCGCAACATCTGGGCATCTCATTAGTCATCGCACGATTGAGAAGGTCTTTCCGGCCGATCGTTTCAGCGCGGTAGCTATTGCTGGCGCCGCAGGTCCCGCCATCGACATGGTGCGGCTCTTCCAGCTTCAGATTCAGCATTATGAAAAGGTCGAGGGGAAACAGCTCAGCCTCAACGGCAAAGCCAATCAGCTCTCGATCATGGTCAAGGGTCACCTTCCCGCTGCTATGCAGGGACTCGCTGTAGTGCCTCTGTTCGCGGGCTATGACCGGGACATGGAGCGCGGCCGTTTGTTCCAATACGACGTGACAGGTGGGCGTTATGAGGAACAGGACTACGCCACCAGCGGATCCGGCAGCCTGCACGCTGGCACGACCCTCAAGCTTGGCTACAGCGACGACCAGAACCGGGATGCCGCGGTCGCACTCTCGGTGAAGTCTCTGATGGTTGCCGCCGATGAGGACTCAGCGACCGGAGGACCCGACTCGCTCAGAGGCATTTATCCGGTTGTCGCCGTGATGACTGCAGACGGATTCGACCGGGTACAGGACGAAGAACTTGCCACGCTTGTCGATGAGATACGCGCTGGAGGTCAACCATGACAACGCCGTTCTACGTCGCTCCTGAACAGGTCATGCAGGATCGGGCGGACTTTGCCCGTAAGGGCATCGCCAAGGGCCGCAGCCTCGTCTCAGTGATCTGCGACGAGGGAATCCTCATCTGTACGGAGAACCAGAGTGCAACGTTGCGCAAGATCAGCGAGATTTACGATCGCATCGCGTTTGGCGGCGTTGGACGGTACAACGAGTTCGATCAGCTTCGTATCGCCGGTGTACGTCACGCTGACCTCAAGGGATACCAGTACAGCCGTGAGGACGTAGACGCACAGAGTCTTGCGAACAACTACGCGCAGATGCTGGGCCAGATCTTTACCCACGAGATGAAGCCCATGGAGGTGGAAATCCTCGTAGCCGAGGTCGGCGACAGCTACAACGAAGATCAGCTCTTCCACATCAACTACGACGGAACAGTCCGCGACGAGACCAACTTTGCGGTGCTGGGTGGAGATACGACGCCAATACGCGAGCAACTGGAAGAGTCCTTCCGCGCGGCGATGCCTGTCGTGGAGGGCCTCAAGATGGCTGTCGACGCGCTTTCGGGCGAGGAACGCGAACTGTCGGGCGAGGATGTCGAAGCGGCGATTCTGGAACGTGCGAATCCTCAGAGAGCATTCCGGCGCCTGAGCGATGCAGAGATTCAACAGATGATCAGCGGCGGCGAGTAACCCTGCGCTGAGCTGGGCGATTTTCCCGCTCAATAGCAGCCAGGTTGGCGTTACCCCGATATTGTCGAGGTGTGGAACGTCGCATCTTTGGCTTAGAGAACGAGTACGGCGTTACTTGCACGCTCCGTGGACAACGGCGACTCAGCCCTGATGAGGTGGCCCGCTACCTGTTCAGGCGTGTTGTGTCATGGGGGCGCAGCAGCAACGTGTTCTTGGCCAACGGCGCCCGCCTGTACCTGGACGTCGGATCCCACCCCGAGTATGCGACCCCCGAGTGCGACAACCTGCGAGAGCTGGTCACTCACGACAAGGCTGGTGAGCGCATCCTTGAACAACTCGTGGAGTCCGCCGAGCAGCGCCTCGAAGAGGAGAGCATCAAGGGAGATATCTATCTGTTCAAGAACAACACGGATTCAGCCGGCAATTCCTACGGCTGCCACGAGAATTACCTGACCTCGCGTGACGATGAGTTCGCCCACTACGCCGAGGTCCTCATTCCGTTCTTCGTGAGCCGTCAGATCTATGCGGGAGCCGGCAAGGTGTTGCAGTCCGCTCGGGGGGCCCGGTACAGCATTTCCCAGCGGGCCGAACATATCTGGGAGGGTGTTTCCAGCGCTACAACCCGCTCGCGGCCAATCATCAACACGCGTGATGAACCGCATGCCGATGCCGAGCACTACCGCAGGTTGCACGTCATTGTGGGTGACTCGTCCATGAGTGAATACACCACCTTCCTCAAGATCGGCGCGACCACGATCCTGCTCAGAATGCTCGAGGACCCGGGCGTTGTTCTGCGAGACCTCACCCTTGAGAACCCAATTCGTGCCATCCGGGAGATTTCCTCGGACATGACCTGCCGGCGCACAGTGCGCCTGGCCAATGGCCGGGAACTCTCTGCCCTTGACATTCAGGCCGAATACTTGTCCCGTGCATTGCGCTATGCCGAGCGCAATGAGCTCACAGATCTTGAGAAGCAGGCTCTTGGCATGTGGGAACACTGCATGACCACCCTGGAGAACGATCCGCTGAAGCTGGATCGTGAGGTCGATTGGGTGATCAAGTACAAGCTGCTTCAGCAGTATCAGGACCGACATGACCTGGAGCTTGGCGATCCGCGCCTGGCCCTGATGGATCTGCAATACCACGACATCAATCAGGAGCGCGGCTTGTTCTACAAGATGCAACGCCGAGGTCTGGTTGAGCGCATCTGTACTGATGAAGAGATTCTTGAGGCAGTTGACAAGCCACCCCAGACCACGCGGGCCCGACTCCGGGGCGAGTTCATACGGAATGCCAAGGCGCGCAAGCGTGATTACACCGTTGACTGGGTGCATCTGAAGTTGAACGATCAGGCCCAGCGCACCGTGCTCTGCAAGGATCCCTTCCTGGCCTATGACGACCGGGTCGACAAGCTCATCGAATCGCTCTAGATCGATGCCGCGTTTCAGCACAGGCAGGGTTACCGAGATTCTCAGTTCACGCGACGGCTTGCAGAAAGTCGAGGTGGACGGAGAGCGCGCCTACGTTCTGACAGAGCTCATTGGGAGCGTGCAAGTTGGAGATGAGGTCGTGTTCAATCGCACGGCCGTCGATCTTCGCCTTGGCACTGGCGGATGGCATTTTGTGCATTGGAATCTGTCCCAGGCTCCTTATGATGCTGCTGGTCCCGGTCACATCATGAAACTTCGCTACACGTCGCTTCAGGCAGATACCGGCGCGGCTGAGGAGTCGCTTGATCTGGACGGTCCCATTTCTCTGGCTGGCACTCCTGTGGTGGTAATGCCGCTACACAGTCTGCTTGGGCCACTTTCGGTTTCGTTGAGGCATCTCCGGCCAGGTATTCGCATCGCCTACGTAATGACAGACGCTGCGGCACTGCCGATAGCGCTGAGCGATCTCGTTGCTGATCTTGTCCAGCATGAGGTCCTGAACCTCACCGTCACCGCTGGTCAGGCTTTCGGAGGCGACCTGGAGGCCGTGAATGCTGTGTCGGGCGTGCATGTTGCAGCCCAGCGCGCCGACATTGTTCTCGTGGGCATGGGACCTGGAAACGTTGGAACATCGAGCAAGCTTGGCTTCGCCTCCCTCGAGGTCGCGAGCCTGAGTGACATGACGCTGTCCCTGGGGGCAGAGGTGACGGTGTGTCTGCGATGGTCAGATCTGGATACGCGGTCGCGGCATCGGGGTCTGAGCCATCATCTCGTCACCGCAATGAAACTTGCGAGCCGCACCAGCACGTTTGCTGTTCCCGAAGGGGAAAGGGCCGCGGAGGTCCTCTCTGCACTTGCTGGCGAGGGCCTCAGCAGTAGGCACAAGATCGTCACCTGTGAGGCCCCAGACGCCGTGGAGCTTTTGCAGGCACGAGGAATGCGGGTGACCTCCATGGGCCGGCCCCTTGCTGCTGATCCGCTCTTCGCTCAAATGGCCGCAGCCGCGGCCACAGTGGCTGCGGGCCACCTGGCTGATCGCTGAGCTAGCCTGGCATGCATCGTGAGTAACACAGTCGAAGGAGACGGAGAATCAGCCTCGGACCTGTTCACCCAGGTCGACGGCTGGGAAGACTCCGAGGACGATATTTTTCGTGAACCCTCAGACGGGTCGCGCGACGTCAGTGTCATGCGCGTCATGCTCGAATGGGGAGCTGTAGTCGCCGGGGCACTGCTCGCCGCCCTCCTCCTGCAGGCCACACTTCTCAAAGCCTTCTACATCCCCTCTGAATCGATGCTGCCGACCCTTGAGGTGCAGGATCGTGTCATGGTGAACAAGGTGGCTTACAAGTTCGGTGACCCCCAACACGGGGATGTCATCGTGTTCCACCGCCCCGAGAGCGCCGCGCCAGGGCAATACGACGAATACATCAAGCGCGTGATAGGCCTGCCTGGCGATCTGCTTGAGTCCAGAAACGGTCAGGTGTTCCGCAATGGTGTTGCCATCGATGAGAGCTATCTGGCTGACGATACGCTGACGAACAACCTGGGACCGCTTGTTGTCGAAGAGGGCACTCTGTTTGTCATGGGCGACAACCGGATGAATTCCCAGGACAGCCGGTTCTTTGGCGCCATCGACGATCAACTTGTGGTCGGCAGAGCAATAGTCCGCGTGTGGCCGCCCGATCGAGTTGGCGGTCTATAGCGGCTGATCCTCAGGCCTGTTGATCGCGAGCACCATTCGGTCAACGTGATCGCTGTAGACGCCGTCGATCCCCATGCGTAGAAGATTCTGAAGGATCCGGGTGTGTTGTGCATCCCAGGCGAAGGCGTACCGGTCAAAGCGGTGCAGCAGCGTGGTGAGTCCGCCGTTCCAGTCCTTGTAGTGGAGATTCAGCGCCTCAACGCCTTCGTCGGCAAGGAGCGCAGCCCGGCGCTCCGGGCCATCTTTGAGGCGAGCCAGACGGGTCGAGTTGACCAGTTTTACGTTGCTGTTGAGACTGCGCCATTTAACGAGTGTCTTGATGGTCCAGTAACACATCCAGAGACTGGATGCCGCTCCTGCATCTTCGGCCACCCGCATGACGACAGGTCCGGCTTCAACATGCTCGATATCAAGTGACAGTTCGAACCCGGTGCCGCATTTCTCATAGAGATCGCTCAGCGTAGGGATGTAGGACGGCAAATCGCAGCGATTGGTCTTGCGTACAGACTTGCGCAGTAGGCCGATTCGAAATGTCTCGTCGTGATGGAGCACCGGGATGCCGTCCCTGGTCAACCAGACGTCGGATTCGAGGCCCGTTGCCCCAAGGCGAAGCGCCAGTTGGAACGCAGCGATGGTGTTCTCTCGCTCGTGGGCGCTTGCTCCACGGTGAGCAAAGGCGATCTGTGGCACACGGAGAGAAGGATGCCCTTGAATCTGCATTTCTCTATCTTGGCTGGTCACCGGGGTGATGTTGTGTGACTCGGGTCATATTGCTCAATGTCGACGCTCAGCATCCGATGGAAACGGGTCATGAGGGACATGGTGTAAAGATGGCGACAATTCGGGCAACCTGCCCACAATGCGGCGACGTAGAGATGACGACGAACGATGTTGAGGTGCGCGTATGCGCTGACGACAACTCGGGAACGTACCTGTTTCAGTGCCCAATCTGCACGACGCGGGTGACCAAGGCCGCCGAGTCGCATGTTGTTGATCTTCTGGCCGCGTCAGGCGTGAGCGTGACCGTATGGGTGCTGCCTGCCGAACTCGACGAAGAGCGACTTGGTGCGCCGATCACCCATGACGATCTTCTGGACTTTCACGATCTGCTGAGCGACGACAACGCATGGTTCCATGACCTGCAAAACATGGTCGAGGGCAATCCGGGATAACGCGATTCTGCGGGCACCCGGCACAGTACGCTTGAGCTGTGAATCTGCAGCCCAACGAGGTAATTATCATCGCAGTTCTGGCGCTGATGATCCTGGGTCCCGATCATCTACCGGGTGCACTTCGCAAGATTGGCAAGACCTTGGGTGAGCTTCGGAAGATTTCCGATGGCTTCCAGTCAGAGATCCGCCACGCCTTTGAGGACGCCGACGAGGCTGAGGCCGCTCGCAATGCGGGGGCCGCCGGCTACACGCC
>CAYUOD010000158.1:0-6277 GCA_964446225.1 uncultured Acidimicrobiales bacterium
AGCGCTCCAGAGCTTCTCGAAATATGTCGCCGCAGCCTGCGTCGATCACGCTTTCTGGACACACGTATCCATGGGCAGGAGACAGCGTCTGCCACTCGACAGTCATCATTCGGTGACGCTGCAGATCGCGGAATGCGCCATAGTCGCTAAGGATGTCGAAACGATAGAAGATCCGCTCAAGGCCACGCCCTGGCCGGTGACGCCGGTTAAGGCGGTCACCCGTGTAGGCAGCACAAACCGCCTTACGATCGGCAGCGGACATGCGCTTCACTTCCGCTGCCAACTGTGTCTCTGGCAGATTGGTGTAAGGGTAAAGCATCGCCGTGATCATCTTGATTTCTCCGTCGCGGTCAAAATCGACGAGGGTGACCGTGTCGGCCTGATCAGGTTCCTTGGGTGAGAATAGTTTCGCGCTGATGTCTTCCATCGCGTTGCGGTTCTGCCGGAAATACTCCGACCATGCTCCACCTCGATTGGGGAGATCGACTCGCTTCAGGAAACTCGGAATAACTTTACGAAGCTCGGTGAGCATCAGGTCGGCATATTGTCGCGCTTCAGGCAGGGGATGTGCCCTCATTCGCAGCAGCATGGCCTCGTAGGCCTGGCCTGAGCCGTATATTCCCACGTTCGACAAAGCGGCTGCGGGAAGAAGCCCGCGCAGAGCATCATAGGTTCTGGCCCTCAGGGCTTGGCGGTAAGCGAAGTCCGAGTCGGCCGCGCCCTTGGGATGCACGCGCCGGAAGTGTTCCTGCATTGTTGGAAGCAGCGACGAGTAGGTATCGAAGATGCGATCCAGCTCGCCGACATACTTCGCGCCGAGGTGGGATGCGAGGATGTCGGGATCACGGTAGTAGCGATAGCGTCCCTCAATACGGGTGTCGTAGGCGAGGTAGCGCGTCGACTGCTCCAGATATGACGCCAGGCGCCCCCACTCCAAAATCTTCGTGAGTAGGTTCGATGACTGCTCGCACGCCAGATGTACTCCCCCGAGCTGTGCGACGCTGTCATCGCCGAACTCGAAAAACACCTTGTCATAGAGCTGCTCAGCGCGCTGTACCCCGACCGTCGCATCCACACTGTCATCGCCAGCTATATCAAGTTCGCCAACAAACTCATCGAGAAACAGCCGTCTCAGGCTCTTGTGGGTTCGTGAGTAGCGGGCGAAGAGAGCTCCCTTGACGACCTCGGGCAGATTGACCAGGGCAAAGACCGGGGAATCCAGGTTTGTGAAGTAGCGGCGCAGCACGTCGCGTTCGTCATCGGTGAAACGCTCAACTGCATAGAGGTTCACTGGAAACCGATCCCGTTCTTCACGCGCTTCACATGGGTGAGGATAGAAGCCACAGGCCCGAGCGCGGGGGACTTCGGGGAGTGGTCGCCCCAACTACACAGGGTGATGAAGAAAATAAGTGAAATATCTGGGCTCTGAGCTGCTCATACCCACATGCAGAGAACATCAGGACTCGAAGAATGCCCCGTATTGCCCTACCATCTCCCCTTGTGGATGACGCACACCTGGTCGAAGCAATCCGCGGTGGTGACACCGCAGCCTTCGGCGCGCTCTACGACCGCTACAGTGATCCGCTCTACGACTTCACCCGCGGCATCCTGCGCAACTCTGAGGACGCGCTGGATGCCGTCCAGGACACGTTCATCACCGCGAACACCCGCATGGATCAGCTTCGAGACGCCACCAAGGTGCGCCCGTGGCTCTACTCAGTCGCAAGAAGTCATGCCTATCGACGTTTGCGGGCGCGTAAACGAGAGGGCGGCGGCCTGGAAGAGGAGATGGTGATCGATACCACCGCCTCCCCGGACACTGCACTGCTCGCGGCAGAACTTCAAGTGCTGCTCAGCGACGCTTCACTCGGCCTCAACGCCCAGGACCAACAGCTCATAGACCTCCACCTGCGCCACGACATGCCCGTCGCTGAGATCGCAGCAGCCCTCGGTATCAGAACCTCTCAGGCATCAGTCCGCCTGAGTCGGGTAAAGGACCGTGTAGAGCGATGTCTCGGCGCCCTTCTGGTCGCGCGCAAGGGCTCAGACGACTGTCTTGAACTCCAGGATATCCTGGTGGGATGGGATGGGCGCTTCAGTCCGCTGATCCGCAAGCGCGTCGCTCGCCACATCGATGATTGCGAGACCTGCGACGCAACGAAAGCCGCTGTTGCCAGTCCGCTCGCTCTGCTTAGCGCACTCCCAATCGTGGCAGCGCCTGCTTTGTTACGGGAAACAGTGCTCGGCAACGTCACGCTTATCTCGTCCTCACGCGCGGCTTCAGAGGGAGCAGCGCAGAGCGCCGCCGCGCCGCAGGTCTCCTTCCGTCCCGGAGGTTTCGCCCGAATGCCCGGTGAATTTGCGAGGCACGCCGCAGTCGCATTCCTGAGCGCGGCCATGTTCTTAGGTATTGCGATCGGCGGAGTCAGTTACGTGCAGCTCAACGCCGACCCGATTACAGCAGAAGCCACAACAACCACAGAACCCACAGCCGGTGAGCAGGCTGTCGCGGCGGATTCGGCCAGCGGCGCCACAACCACCACACAAACCGAGCAGACCACTTCAAGCGAGGCTACAGACACCTCCACAGGCGAGCCAGCGACGACGACCAGCGAGGACACGACACTCGCGGCTGCAGCAGCGAGCTCCACCACGACATCTGCGCCTGCGCCTGTCACCGCGGCGGCATCGACGACCAGCACACCTGCAGCTGTGACCACGACAACTGCTCCATTAGTAACTACGCCGCTGCTCACAACGACGACCAGGCCCACCACGACTGCCCAGCCCACCACGACAACTCGGGCGACCACCTCGACCACCCAGGCCACCACCACCCAGGCCACCACTACGACTCAAGCCACAACGACCACAACAGAGCCCACAACGACAACCGTGCAGCCCAGCATCTACTTCAAGCCGGGCACAATGATCGTCCCGCAGAACAATGACTACTGTGGCAGTTTCGCCCTTGGGTACAACGGCTCCGTAACCGCCAAGATCACGTTCAGGCAGACCGGGGCGGTATCTCCGAAGATCAAGGGACAGACGCTGAGTCCCGGACAGACTCTCTCGAGGTCTATCTGCCTCGGATTTACGAAGACGCCCCAATCGGTGACCGCCACCGCGACCGGCCCTGACGGTGAGTTCCTCGCCTCTCGGACCATGGCCGTCATCCCGGGCTAGATCAGCAGAATCAACGCGTCGGGCTCGACCTCGACCTCCAGAACACCAGTCAGCTCGCGGACCACGCCGTCGAGGATGATCTGACCGCCAACAGTGCCGTGCCAGGTCTTAAGCGACCGCATCTTGATGCCGGGATGCGGGAGATGGGACCCAGTGAGCACCCTGCGCTTGAATTCCCGACGATCAGTGCGGGGCACACCCAACTCAGCGACCTCGACCCGCCCGTCGTTCGGATGGCCCCGCGGTGCAAGCTCCCAGTCCCCCCAGAATCCGGCGTTCATGATCGCGAGCTCCGGTATCCCACCGGTCGACCCACTGGTGAGATGGGCAACGAAGGGCCAGCGGCCGGCATCGCTCGAACACCACACGACGTCTATCGGGAACGCCCACAAGCCAGCGTCATCGTGTCGTTGTGGTTGACCGATGGTGCGATGCAGATCGCCTCCAAATAGCCGAATGACCTCATGGCCCTCTAGCAGGAGCTCGGACACCTCTGCATCTGTTGTGGCACCAGGAGTTCCCGCGACGAGGTGCGCCGGCTCCCCCCACTGTTCACCAGGGCGGATTGTCACGACGCGGTGTCCACAGTAACCGCATCATCCTCACCTTGAGCTGGGGTCTGAGTATCTTTCTCCACTGCACCGACCGCTTGCACCAGTCCTCGATCCAGTGCCTCTGCCGCGCTGCGCGCAGTCGCTGCCACGGACTCAGGTGCAACAGCGCCGAGTTGCCTGAGCAGGTCGATCAACATCTTGATCGTGCGCACGAAGTCACCCCCGGCCATCGTCTCATCCAGCAAGACGTCGCTCACCTCTCCGCCTAGGGCCCAGCCGTGGGCGACCCCGAGAAAGCCAGCATCTGGCTCGGACGACTCCACCAGCCGCAGACTCCGCTCCTGAGCATTGAGCTTGCGGTGGATCTTGGAGATGGCCCGGAACCGATCACGGAGCCGCTCGTTCGGAAAGTAGGGATCCGACTCGTCGCCGCCCCTCGAACGGAAGCAGAAACTGGATACAAGGCCAGCCATCTCAGCCGCATCCAGATCGTCCAGCAAACCATCAAAGAGGGCCTCACAGATGAGGAGATCAGCCTCCTGGTATATCCGGGTCAGCGTGCGGCCCTTGTCAGTGACCTCATCGCCGGAAAGGTAGCTCCTCGACCGAAGAATCTCCACGATCGCGTCGAAGGCCCGCACGAGATCGGTGCCGAGGAGCTGTTCCTTCTTCTCCAAGGCCTGTACCTTGCGGCGTGCCTGAAGCAGTTTCCGAGCGTGGCGATAGGTGGCGTCAGGTACGTGCGCGTGGCCGAGGTCTCGCAGGCTCTGCGCCACCTCTGACTGAGTGTCCAGGTCG
This sequence comes from uncultured Acidimicrobiales bacterium, assembly GCA_964446225.1. GTDB lineage: Bacteria > Actinomycetota > Acidimicrobiia > Acidimicrobiales > Poriferisodalaceae > CAYUOD01. The sequence goes on from CAYUOD010000158.1 coordinate 4,539, forward strand.
TTGGGATCGAAGGGGTACTCGAGCGCCACACCACCGATGAGGTGTGGAACAACGGTGAAACTCTCGGCTTGCAGGGTTCGCAAGTTGCCGGCCGCGTCCACAACCTTGAGGCGGTATCCCCTGGCTCGGCGCGTCGCGCTCAATACCGCCACAGACGGCTCACCGGCATCGGTTCCCGTGATGATGTCTCCCGGCCGGAGATCGGCCAGTACGCCGTGCGTGCGGCCCAGTGTCGCTCCCCCACCTGATCCGCCAGCCAGAAGTTTCTCTACGGCCTCCCAGACCTGTGGAGTACAGGCCTGCTCGCGGTCCGCGAGATCCTGATTTGCCCTACGCAAACGCGCACGGGTCTTTTCGAGGCGCTTGCGACCACGAAACTGGGCAAAACTACGGCCAAGTACCTCATGAGCCTCGTCGCGCGATGATCGACGAAGCAGATTCACCACCATGTTGTAGTTGGGACGAAATGCCGACTCAAGCGGATACTCACTCGTGCTCGCGAGCTCAGCCAGGTGATCAAACTGGAGATACGCAGACCACACGACCAGCGCCTCGCCCTGCTCGTCTATCCCCCGACGGCCTGCCCGACCGGTGAGCTGGGTGTAGTCAGCGGGTGTCAGGGCCACATGGCCTTCGCCCCGGAAACGACTGAGCTGCTCCAGTACGACGGTCTTGGCTGGAAGATTCACGCCCATGGCGAGGGTTTCAGTGGCAAAGACGATTTTGATGAGACCTTCGCTGAACGCCTCCTCCACCGCTTCCTTGAGCAGAGGAACAAGCCCAGCGTGATGGGCGGCAATGCCCGATTCCAACAGTTGACTCCATGCGTCCCACTCCAGCGCCTGAAGATCCTGGTCCGACAGACCCTCACGGCGGTCACCCAGGATCTCGCGGATCCTCTCAGCCTCACGCGGTGTTGTCAGCGTGATACCAGCCTGCTGACATGCCTGTGCTGCCTCATCGCAGCCGCGTCTACTGAAGAGGAAGTAGATGGCGGGCAGCATCCTCTTCTTTTTCAGAAAGCGCAAGACGGGTACACGCCTGGGGGCCATGTAACGCCGCCGGGTCTCCAGCATCTCCTGCAGCCGGCGATTCGGTCGATCATGCCAGAGAACGGGCACAGAATTCGTGTGGTTCGTGCGTTTGTCCTTGATGAGAACCTCATGCTGGAGCGGAACCGGCCTGCGGTGTTCCACCACTACTGAGGTGGGTCCGTGGATCTCACTCAACCAGGCCGCCAACTCGGCTGCATTAGACACAGTCGCTGACAGACAGATCATCTGAATGGACGCATCCAGGTGGATCATGACCTCTTCCCAGACTGGTCCCCTGTAGGGATCCATGAGGTAGTGCACCTCATCCAGAACCACACCGCGGAGCCCCGTAAGGGCGCCCGAACCCGTATAGAGCATGTTGCGGAGCACCTCTGTTGTCATCACCACGACATCAGCACCCGGACGGATGGAGGTGTCGCCAGTCAGTAGGCCAACCCGCTCGGCCCCCAGTTCGGCGCTCAGGTCCCGAAATTTCTGGTTTGAGAGCGCCTTGATCGGCGTCGTGTAGAAGATGCGTCCATTGGCCCGCAACACCAGATCGATGGCGTACTCGGCCACCACTGTCTTGCCGGCGCTCGTTGGTGCAGACACCACGACCGAACGGGCCTTCTCTAACTCACCGCATGCCTCAACCTGAAAGCGATCCAGGACGAAGCCCTTCCGCTCCTCAAAGCGCAACAGCTC
>CAYUOD010000159.1:0-6242 GCA_964446225.1 uncultured Acidimicrobiales bacterium
GTGTTGGGCATCTGGGCATGTACCGCGATCCGGAGACGAAACAGCCCGTTTGGTATTACGCCAAGTTGCCTCACTTGATCGCGGAACGCGATGTGGTTCTTGTGGATCCGATGCTGGCGACCGGCGGAAGTGCTGTTGCCGCTGTCGACAAGCTCAAAGAGGAGGGTGCAACGCGCATCCGGTTGCTGTGCCTTATTGGATCTCCCGAGGGTGTGGCAGCGCTACACAACGCCCATCCAGATGTGCCTATCACGCTCGCAGCCCTGGATAGTCACCTCAACGATCACGCCTACATCGTGCCCGGTCTTGGTGACGCTGGCGACCGGATCTACGGCACCCGCTAGACGGTGCAGGACTGAGCCAGTAGGTTTTGGTGGCTAGTCGGGCAGTCTGTTCCACATTTTGTTGAATGTTGATTAAGCTGCCCGGGCACACACATCGTTCGCGATCGCAGCGATGCCCATAGGGAGGAACCTATATGAAGCGCACCTGGCGCACTTTGTTACTGCTTCTCGCGGTAATTGCACTTGTGGCCGCGGCTTGCGGCGACAGTGATGACAGTTCATCTGAGACCGACACGGGCGGCGGCGACACTACCGAAGCTCCTGCGACCACCGAAGCTCCGGCTACGACCGAAGCTCCAGACACGACTGAAGCTCCGACGACCACCGAAGCTATGGACGACGAAGACATGGATGGCACGACTCAGGTCGGCCTCGTATATGACGTAGGCGGTCGTGGCGACCAGTCATTCAACGACTCTGCCGCTGCTGGAATCGAGCAGGCTGAGGCCGACCTCGGAATCAGCTTTGCTGAGGCCGAGCCGAACTCTGACGGTTCCAACCGTGGCGAGCTTCTTCAGCTTCAGGCTGATGAGTCACAGCTGGTCATTGGTGTTGGATTCCTGTTCGAGTCCGATGTCAAAGAAGTTGCGGCTAACAACCCAGACGTCAACTTCGCGGTCGTCGACTCACCAATGCTCGACTTCGACAACGGAGCCGTGCCATTCGGTGACAACATTGCAGGTCTGACCTTCGCCGAACACGAGGGCTCGTTCCTCGTGGGTGCGATTGCAGCTCTGAAGAGCGAGACCGGTAAGGTCGGATTCATCGGCGGAGTCAGCGGTTTCGGTTTGATCGAGAAGTTCGAGGCTGGCTTTAACGCTGGTGCACGAGCGGTCAATCCCGATATCGAGATTGTCTCTGAATACATCACCGAGTTCCCGGACTTCGATGGCTTCTTCTCGCCTGACCGTGCCAAGGAAATTGCTACCGCAATGTACGACGACGGTGCAGACGTGATCTATCACGCTGCTGGCGGCTCCGGTTCTGGCATGTTTGAGTCAGCCAAGGACTTCTCAGAGGCTGGCGGAACCAAGGTCTGGGGCATTGGCGTTGACTCTGATCAGTACAACACCGTGAGCCCAGAGGTTCAGGAGTACGTCCTGAGTTCCATGCTCAAGCGTGTTGACGTTTCGGTATTCAAGGTCATTGAGTCACAGACCGATGGCAGCTTTGCAGCTGGCAACGTGGTCTACGACCTCGCTGTAGACGGCGTGGGCTACTCGACCACCGGCGGATTCGTCGATGACATTGTTGATCAGATTGAAGAGTTCAAGGCACAGATCATCGCTGGGGACATCGAAGTTCCCACCGAGCCGTAAGCCAAGTAATCACATAGCCAGATGACCGTTGGTCAGCTGTGGCGGGTCGAGGGGACGACCCGACCCGCCACAGCGCTGGCATTTAAAGCGGAGACCAAGTGGCGATAGCTATTGAGCTGGCGGGGATTACCAAGCGCTTTCCAGGTGTCATTGCAAATGATGACATCAACCTCACGGTAGAAGCGGGCGAAATTCACGCCATCTGTGGTGAGAACGGTGCGGGCAAATCCACACTGATGAAAATCTTGTATGGCATGCAGAAGCCGGATGAAGGCACAATGTATGTCGACGGAGAAGAGGTTGACTTCTCTTCACCGACCGATGCGATAGATGCGGGCATCGGCATGGTCCACCAGCACTTCATGCTGGCCGACCAGATCTCTGTTCTTGAGAACGTGATCCTGGGCACCGAACCCACCAAGTGGGGTGGGCGCATTGACTTCCCGTCCGCTCGCGAGCATCTCGCTGAGGTGTCGAATGCATTTGGTCTCGACGTTGATCCGAACGATCTCATCGAAGACCTTGAGGTGGGCGAACGGCAAAGAGTCGAGATCATCAAGGTGCTGTACCGCGGTGCCAAGATCATCATTCTCGATGAGCCAACCGCTGTTCTTGTGCCACAGGAAGTGGAGGAACTTTTCCGGAGTCTGCGGGAGCTCAAGGCCAGTGGCGTGACTATCTTGTTTATCGACCACAAGCTGCAGGAAGTGCTTGAGATCTCAGACACAATCACGGTCATTCGTCGGGGCAAGACGGTGGCCACAGTGAAATCGGACGATGTCACTGCTGGTGATCTCGCAGAACTCATGGTCGGCTCAGAGCTGCCAACTCCGAATACGACCGCTTCGACGGTGACAGACGAACTCGCGCTCAAGGTGGACAACTTGACGCTGCTCGACCAGTTTGATCGTCCAAGCGTGGACAATGTCTCTTTTTCCATCTGTAAGGGTGAGGTACTCGGAATCGCAGGCATCGAGGGTAACGGGCAGACCGAGTTGGTCGACGCGATCATGGGCACCGAGCCGATTCATTCGGGTTGTATCGAATTGTTGGGTGTCGATATCACAACCGCGTCGGTGCGTATGCGCCGCGAGTCTGGCATTGGGTACATCCCTCAGGACCGCCATCGTGAAGGCCTGCTGTTGTCGGCGCCCCTGTGGGAGAACGCTGCGCTCGGCCATCAGACGCAGGCGCCGTACTCAAAGGGCATTTGGATCAACCGGGCCGGTGCGAGAGCACAAACGGAGGTTATCCGTGAAGAGTTCGATGTGAGAACTCCCTCAGTTGAAACTTCGGCACAAACCTTGTCAGGCGGCAACCAGCAGAAGCTCATTGTCGGACGGGAGATGACGGCAAATCCGAAACTCCTCGTGGCTGCACATCCCACTCGCGGAGTGGACGTGGGCGCCCAGGCCGAGATCTGGAGCGACATTAGAAACGCTCGTGCCGCCGGGCTGGCGACTCTTCTCATCTCTGCTGATCTGGACGAACTCATTGGCCTTTCAGACACGATCGTGGTGATGTTCCACGGCGAACTGGTGGCCACACTCGATCCCGCTGAAGTCACGCCGCGATTACTCGGTAGCTATATGACCGGGGCAATGCGCGAGGGGGCGGAGTGAACAACCCAACGGTAAGGCGCATTGTTCTTGCAGCCGCAGCGCCAGCTCTTTCGATCGTGTTCGCGCTTGTGATCTCGTCTGTGGTCTTGTTGCTGGTCGGCAGCAATCCGCTCGACACCTACAAAGAGATGATTCTCCACGCGACGAAGCTGGAGACCCAGATCGACATTCTGAATCGCGCCACGCCGCTGTTTCTGGCTGCGGTAGCCGCGGCGATCGCATTCCGGATGAACCTGTTCAATATCGGTGTTGAGGGCCAGTACGTGCTCGCGGCTTTTCTCTCGGCAGTCGTCGGCGCGAAGTTGGATCTGCCCGCACCGTTGCACGTCTTCTCGATAATTCTGGTCGCTGTGCTCGTTGGTGCAGCTTGGTCAGGTTTCGCTGGGTTGTTGAAAGTGACCCGCGGCGTCAACGAAGTCATCTCCACGATCATGCTCAACGCGATCGCAATTCTTGGCATCGTCGCGGCTTTGTTCCCCGTCTTCTTAGATGAGACAGAGCAGGCGAGTGCTGGTACCGAGGAGATTGCTGCGTCAGGCCAGCTACCGAATATGAACGGCCTCATTGAACTCTTTACCCGGGAAATCGGCAAAGGTCGTGAGCTCACCAGCGTTCTTCTTATTGCTATTGCTGTGGGCATCGTGTTTCAGGTGGTCGTGGACCGCACCCGCTTCGGCTACGACCTGCGCGCAAGTGGCCTGAATCCATTTGCGGCGAAAGCCGCCGGCGTACCACCGAAGCGCATGGTGATGATCGCGATGATCGCCTCGGGCGCCGTTGCTGGCCTCGTAGGTATGCCTCAGATTTTGAGCGACAACAACGCATTCGACTCAGGCTTCGTATTTCAGCTTGGGTTCGCTGGCATCGCGGTCGCGCTGCTCGGCAGGAACGGGGCACCGGGCATGGCCGTTGCTGCGCTCATCTTTGGTTTCCTGGACTCCACAGCGGGAATTCTGCAGCTCCGCGGGGTCGCCTCGCCCGCAATCGTGATCATCATGCAGGGCACTGTCTTGTTGGCCGCCGTTGTTGCCTACGAAGTCGTGAGTCGTATCAAACTCCAGGATGAGGTCCGAAGAGCCTCCAAGGTTTCGGGGGTGACGGCGTGAAAAAGTGGCAGGAGCTCCCCGTCTGGGCCCGCTGGGTGGTTGCCGCTGCCGTTGGAATGCTTGGCGTTTCGATCGTGCAGGTCCTCACCGACACCAGCAAACTGATGGCTTCAGGCACAAGTTCGGTGATGCTGCTCTGGTCGATGCCAATCCTGTTGGCTGGCATTGGTGGTCTCTACTCTGAGCGATCAGGTGTGGTGAACATCGGCCTTGAGGGCATGATGATTCTTGGCACCTGGTTCGGTGCCTATGGTGCCGTTTCAGGTATCAGCTTGTTCGGGATTCAGCTAATGGCGCCGAGTCCGTGGGCGGGACTCTTGTTTGGACTCATCGGAGGAGCCCTCGGAGGTCTTCTCCATGCAATTGCGACCGTGAGTTTTGGTATCGATCAGATCATCTCGGGTGTGGCGATCAACATTCTTGCCCCTGGCATTGTGCGGTTTCTCTCCGAAGAGATCTTTGTGGACATGGACGGCGGATCGCAGACCCAGTCGCCACGCTCAGAAGGTCTGGGCCAGGTAACCCTGCCGTTCGTGGGCGGCGGCAACATCGGCAGTTGGCAGACCCCTGACCTGTTGGGCTGGCTCGAGGACCAGGAATGGTTCTATATCTCTGACGTGGCCGGATTCGCGAAAGGCCTCGTAACCGGGCTGGACTACTTCACCATTCTCGGTCTTGCCATCGTGGGCATCACGGCTTGGCTGATCTGGAATACCACCACGGGCCTGCGTCTGCGTATCAGTGGTGAGAATCCGGTGGCTGGCGAATCACTGGGTGTCAGCATTTACTTCTATAAGTACCTCGGTGTGACTGTCAGTGGCGCCCTATCGGGCCTTGCCGGAGCATTTATCGTGCTTGAGTTGACGGGCTTCTATCGCGAGGGCCAGACCGTAGGTCGAGGTTTCATCGCCTTGGCCGCATTGATCTTTGGGAACTGGAGGGCTCTCGGAGTCCTCATTGGTTCGATGGTCTTTGCCTATCCGACAGCTCTTGGTCTGCGAGATTTGGATGGCAGTTCGACCAGGGCGTTCCTGCTTGTACTTGCCGTTGCTCTGTTTGCATTTATGGTCTACGCGATCATGAAGCGGCAGCGTGTTGATGCAGCGCTCTCAGGGGTGATGGCATTGGCCTTGTTCGTCTGGTTCGCTCTGTCTGACACAGCGCCGGACTGGCTGCCGAATGTGATGCCATACGCGCTCGTTCTGGTTGTTCTTGTGTTTGCCAGCCAGAGTCTGAGACCACCTCGAATGATCGGTATCCCATATCGCAAGGGTGAGTCCGGGTGACAAGCGTCAACTGGGACGGCCTACGTGACGCTGCGGTGAAGGTCGCAGGCAACGCGTATGCGCCGTACTCCGGATTCCTCGTCGGAGCTGCTGCCCTTGTCGATGACGGTCGCGTCGTGACTGGCTGCAACGTTGAGAATGCAAGCTACGGGGTGGGCTTGTGCGCCGAGTGCGGACTGGTCAGCAACTTGCGCTCCTCGGGTGGTGGGAAGCTTGTCGCGATCAGCATCGTGCATCGCTTCAGCACTGACTCCGACGCAGCCGAGGGCGTAGCGCCATGTGGACGCTGCCGACAGGTCTTGTATGAGTTCGGTGGCGCTGACCTGGCCGTTGAAGCAGGAAATGGGGTTGTATCTCTGTCCTCGTTGCTCCCTGATGCATTCGGGCCGGAGAATCTGTCCGAGTAGTGCAGCGCTAGAATTCAGCGACTTGCTGCTCCCAATATGAGAAGGAGTCCATGTGGCTACTGATGTGCTTGAGGTTATTCGCACGAAGCGAGACGGTGGCACCCTGAGCGAAGAGCAGATCCTCTTCTTCATCGCTGGCTACACCGACGGCAGCATTG
>CAYUOD010000160.1:0-6235 GCA_964446225.1 uncultured Acidimicrobiales bacterium
CCTGGTGGTCACATCACCGTCGGCACAACGCCTCCAGGAGGCACTTGCAGAACGCGGCTACCGTCCATCAGTGAGGGAGCTGGAATGACGATCTACACGGTTCCAGGCGGCGGCCCACTGCGGGGCAGTGTGCGCGTGCCGGGCGATAAATCCATCTCGCATCGGGCTCTCATCCTTGCCGCTCTGGCGGACGGCACCTCAGAGGTCGTGGGACTTTCTGCGGGTCAGGACGTACAGCACACGCTGCAGGCAATCCAGAGCCTTGGTGCACAAGTGGATGGCACCACAATCACGGGCGGAAAGTTGCGTGAGCCTGAGGCTGCAATTGAGGTGGGTAACTCTGGAACCGGCATTCGTTTGCTGGCAGGAGTGTGTGCGGCCCAGTCGTTTCTTTCTGTGCTGCAGGGTGATAGTTCGATTGCGCAGCGGCCGATGGACAGGATCGCACTGCCGCTCAGGCAGATGGGTGCCCACATTGACGGGCGCGAAGATGGCAAGTATCCGCCCCTGGTGATCAGAGGTGGCGGTCTCTCGGGTATCACCTACGAGATGCCCATAGCCAGCGCCCAGGTAAAAGGCGCAATTCTGCTCGCAGGACTCAAAGCCGAGGGCGAGACGACCGTGGTTCAGCCTGACTTGTGTCGCATGCATACCGAGGAGATGTTGCTGCAGTGCGGTGTTGATCTCACCGTCGACGGGAATAGCGTGACGCTGCGTCCGTCTGCGGTTCAGTCCGCACGCCACGAAGTTCCAGCGGATCCATCCCAAGCGGCCTTCTGGGCGGTAGCGGCCACAATTGTGCCCGGCAGCGAAGTGAACATTTTGGGCGTATACCACGGCCCGGGCCGCAGCGACTTCATCAACGTGCTGCGACGGATGGGCGCCGATATCGAGGTCGATGCAGTGAGCGGTGACATGCACGTGCGCTCAGCGTCTCTGAAAGGCACGGTCGTGACAGCAGAAGAGTTCGCTGGCTTACAGGATGAGATTCCGGTTCTTGGCGTTGCCGCAGCGCTTGCTGAGGGATCCACCACGTTCGAAGGCGCGGCTGAACTCAGAGTCAAGGAATCAGATCGCGTGACCACGACGATCGCTGCCCTGGGTGAGTTCGGTGCGCGGGCAGAGCCGACGCCGGATGGACTCGTCGTTCACGGCGGATCCCACCTCAGTGGAGGAGGCGTCGTGCAGTCACACCACGATCACAGAATTGCGATGGCCGGCGCCGTCGCGGCAATGGCTGCGACCGGTGAGACCCAGATCCAGGGCTGGGATGCCGTTGCTACCAGCTACCCTGGCTTCGCAACTCACCTGGAGGAACTCACGCGATGAACCGCAGGATCGTGGCGATCGACGGACCAGCGGGAGTTGGAAAGTCCTCGGTCTCAAGAGAGGTCGCCCGCCGCCTCGGAGTTCCCTACCTGGATACCGGAGCAATGTACCGAGCCGTAACCTACGCGGTGATCCACTCGGGCGTGGATCCTGGCGACGCTGAGGCCGCAAAGAATGCAGCAGAGGCTGCTGAGATCGTGGTCGAGGAGCAGGGCGTCACCATCGACGGAGTGGACGCTACGATCCTCATACGCGGCGCCGACGTGACCAGACTGGTGAGTAAAGTCTCCGCACATCCTGGAGTGCGCTCAGAACTGCGCACGCGTCAGAGAAATTGGATGAGTGAGCGTGAAGCGGGCGTCATGGAGGGCAGAGATATCGGGTCTGTCATCCTGCCTGATGCCGATGTAAAAGTCTTTCTGACGGCCCGCCCAGCGGTACGGGCGCAGCGTCGCCACGGCGAGTTGTCCGGAGCGGAGTTGGCCGAGGTCGCCGCTGATCTGGCCCGCCGCGACGAGGCCGACGCGAACCGGGCTGTTAGCCCGATGCGTCCAGCTGATGATGCCGTTGTACTGGATACAAGCGATCTCAGTCTTGATGAGGTCATCGAGAAGATACTGGAGTTGGTGAATGACTAAGAAGGGTAAATTCCGCGACGGCGACGATGCGGCCTCGCTGGCGGTGTATCGGGTCATCTGCTGGATACTGTTGAGCTTCTCGAAGCTGTATTGGCGTCTCACTGTCGACGGTAAGCAGAATCTCCCGTCGGGTTCTTTTGTGCTGGCCCCCTCGCACCGCTCGAACGTTGACACGCCGATCATGGCGGCATTGCCGATGCGCCTTCGCTTTATGGCCAAGGACTCACTGTTCACGAACCCTGTGGTCTCGTGGGCGTTCCTCGCCATGGGGTCATTCCCGGTGAATCGCGATGCTGTGGACCGCCAGGCGCTGAATCGCTGCATCGAGGTTTTGGGTCAGGGCGACCCGGTGGTGATATTTCCTGAAGGTACCCGTCAGTCCGGCCCAGTAATCCAGCCGTTGTTTGACGGCGCTGCTTATGTTGCGGCCAAGAGCCAGGTGCCAATTGTGCCGGTTGGCATTGGGGGCAGCGAGAACGTCATGCGCAAGGGCTCGAAGATGATCTATCCCCACAAGATCCACTACATCATCGGTGAGCCGATCGCTCCGCCCGCACTGAAACCCAACGGCCGCGTGTCCCGGGCTGCGGTGAAGGAATGTACGGCGAAGCTCCACACAGAGCTGCAGCGACTATTTGACGAGGCATCGGCCGTGGCGAACGTCTGAGCTAACTGCCGAAGGCCAGGGTCACACCCAGGAGCAGTGCGGCGAGGGCTCCCGCGAGGCCAGCGACACCACCCACGATCAGCACGACGCGGCTCTTTGCAACGCTGTGCAACGCTGCGCCCAGCCCCGAGATCGTCACGAGCATGAGCTTGATGCCAAGCGTTACCGAGTACTCCGTCGAGGGGCTTTCGATCGTCATAAGATTCCAGACGCCACTCAGCACGAGCAGAATGAATGCCGGCCAGGCCACTTGGGCGAACTTGCGGGCGGCTGCGGCTGGGGCATCCGGGTCGAGCTTCTTGAGCACCGGTACCAGGGCCCCGAGCACCAGCTGGCCTCCGACCCATACGGTCGCGGCGAGGACGTGGATGAAAATGCGGATGACGTCTGCGTCGATGCTCAGCAAGGCAACTCCGTGGTTCTGAGGTTCTGAGGCTGTGAAGTTCTGAGATTCTGAGATTCTGAGGTCTCGGGGGCCAACGCTACTTCCCGATCCAATAGATGCGTAACTGGATTGGCTATAGCCCCCGAAACTTACGCACCTACGATTTAGGGCGCGATTGCCAGTCCCGCTGAGGCCGAAGCCAGTCTGTCATGGGGTACTGGAGCCGTGACCGGGTCGCCCCCCAGCAGCACGGTTGCCGCGGTCTGGATGGACACCAGGAACTCTCTCAAGTCGCGGGGCGGCGGAAAGTACTCGTCCTCCTGGGTGATGACGATCTCCTCGACACCCTGGGCCGGATTCAGACATTCGATCACCTCATCCACGAGCTGTTCGGGCGCTGATGCCCCTGCGGTCACACCTACGATTCCGGCGATGTCAGAGTGAAGCTCAGCGGCGGCGTTCACCCGGTGTACCACCGCAGAGCCAGTCTCAGAGGCGAGCTCGGCCAGCGCCATCGTGTTGGATGAGTTTGCCGAGCCGATGACGATGACATGGTCGCAGCGTGCGGCCAGAGCGGCGAGCGCGCTCTGGCGGTTCGTCGTCGCGAAACACAGATCGCTGCGCCCCGGAGTCCAAAGATCAGGGAAGCGCTGTTTGGCCACTTCGACGACTCCGGACCACTCGCGGTGACTCAGGGTGGTCTGGGCGAGCAGGGCCACGGGCTCGTCGAACTCAGGCAACTCGTCGACGTCGGATTCATGCTCAACGAGGTGGATGGACCTCGGAGCCACGGCCATCGTACCGACAGCCTCCTCGTGCCCGGCATGTCCGACGTACACGATGCGGTAGCCCTCACTGGCCCGTGTGCGCACTTCGTGGTGCACCTTGGTAACCAGAGGACAGACGGCATTGACGACGAATCCACCGTTGTTGCGCGCCCGCTCGACGATGTCGGGTGCTGTGCCGTGGGCGCTGAGCATCAGCGGGCTCCCGGCCGGAACGTCGGCGACATCGTCCACGAAGATGACGCCTGCCTCCTCGAAGTGCTTAACCACGAGCTGGTTGTGCACGATCTCGTGGTAGCAGTAGACGGGGCCCTCGAACGTGCGGACAAGCCACGAGAGGGCCTTGATCGCCATCTCAACTCCAGCGCAGAAACCACGGGGCGCTGCCAGTAAAACTCGGTCGACGTTCATGTCCTAAGCGTAGGTGTCCGGTGTCACCTTCTCATCACACCGTGGGGCAACTAATATTGATTGTCTATGTCTGCCCCCCGGATCGTTGCGATCCATCCTGAGTCTCCCGCGCAAAGAGCGGGCCTGGCAATCGGTGATGAGATTCTCACGATAAATGGGGTCCGACCGCGCGATGTCATCCAGTACCGGCTCCTTGTGGATGAGCAGGATCCCGATCTTGAGATCTCGCGCGGCGGGCTGACCCAGCAGGTCGTCGTTCCGAAACTACCCAGTGAGGCGCTGGGCGCCGAAGTGCACTCGGCGCTGTTCGATCAGGTCCGCACCTGCGACAACCACTGCGAGTTCTGCTTTATCTATCAGCTCCCCAAGGGCATGAGGAAGAGCCTCTATCTCAAGGACGATGACTACCGCCTCTCGTTCCTCTACGGCAACTTCACGACCTTGACCCGGTTCACCGAGTCTGACCTTGAGCGTGTCATCACCGAGGGACTAGCGCCTTTGCATGTCAGCATTCACTCCACAGATCCAGATCTGCGTTCGGAGATGTTGCGCAATTCCCGCGGCGCCACTTCGTTACGTTGGCTGCGGGCACTGCTCGACCATGAGGTTGAGGTGCATGGGCAGATTGTTGTGTGCCCCGGCGTCAACGACGGCGAAGAACTCGACGCAACCCTTATCGGCGTGCTCGAGCAGTATCCGGAGCTGGCAAGCCTGTGTGTTGTCCCGCTTGGTGTCAGCGACTATGCCCCCGAGGGCAATCTGCGGCCGCACACGCAACTTGAGGCGGAAGGCGTCGTCGACATCGTGGGCGAGTGGCAGGAACGGTTCCTGAAGCTGCTCGGGCATCGTCTGGTGTTCGCGGCCGATGAGTACTACCTCCTCGCTGGCCGTCCATTCCCTGAGGCCGAGTCATATGAGGGCTTCTCGATGCACGAAGATGGCATCGGCATGGCTAGAGCTTTCGAGCTTGAGTTCGCCGGACGTAGCGAAGCGCCGCATATACCAGTTGCGGGCTTTTTCTCCTGGGTCGACGGAGCTCCGGCCGAGGGCTACCGTGCGCCTCGAACAGCCAGCGACACTCTGCAGATCCGCCCCCGCAGCCGGGCCCCCATTGCGATTCTCACCGGCCCTCTCGGAGCCCAGGTGCTGAAACCTATCGTGGCATCGCTTGGCCGCGACGACGTGCGCATTGTGGAAGTCGCCAACGAATTCTTTGGGGGAAATATCGGCGTTACTGGCCTCATGGTGGGTGAGGATCTGCAGCGAACGCTGAGCCAGCAGCCGCAGGGGCACCGCTACCTGCTGCCTGACGTCTGCCTCTCTCAGGACAAGTTCTTGGATGGGCTCACCGTGGCTGATCTGCCGCGTGATGTCGAAATAGTGAGTACTGATGGAAATGCGTTAAGAGACGCCATTTCTCTGAAACGAAGGAGTGCGGCGTGAGCCAACCGCTCGTCGCAATAGTGGGACGACCCAATGTCGGGAAGTCAACACTGTTCAACCGAATTATTGGTCGCAGAGCTGCGATCGTCGAGGAGCGCCCCGGCGTCACCCGTGACCGCAAAGAGGAGATGGCCGACTGGCGCGGCCGCGAGTTTCGCCTGTTAGACACCGGTGGCTGGATGCCTGGCGGCGAGGACCTCGACAGGAAGGTTTCAGCACAGGCCGAGAAGGCCATGGATGACGCCGATGTCGTGCTGTTCGTGGTCGACGGAACCACGGGGATCACTGAAGAGGATTCGCTCGTGGCGCGGAAGCTGCAGCGTATGGAGATTCCGACGCTGTTGGTGGTCAACAAGATCGACGGGCAGACACGCGAGCATCTGCAGTGGGACTTCACCAGCCTTGGCCTGAGCAGCATCCATGGGGTGAGCTCGCTGCACGGCCGCCTTGTGGGCGATCTGCTGGACGAGGTGCTCAGCTACTTTCCTGAACTGGACGAAGCGGACCTTCCGCTGCTGGAGGTCGATGACGGAATCCCGGGGGTGGCTATCGTCGGCCGTCCGAACGTCGGCAAGTC
>CAYUOD010000161.1:0-6205 GCA_964446225.1 uncultured Acidimicrobiales bacterium
CGACGAATGGGCTTTGTTGGCCCCCACCGGTTAGGCGTTCACGCCAGGTTTACGCACCCCGAGCAATCTTCTGATCAGAAGCCAGATCAGGAGATCGACAATGAATACCAAAGCCGCGCTCGCGGCCATCGTCTTCACCACGCTGCTCGCAACAATCGTTGGGCTAAGAGTGCTGATCCGCGAGTCACTACCAGAGCCGAGCGTCGTGAGCAGCAGGCAGAGCTCTGAGACAGTGAGCGAAACACCACCCCCTGAACACGCTCCCAGCGCAAACCAAATGCTCGACAACCCGACCGCCGTCGCCGACTACCCGGACGTTCTGAGCGTGAGCAGTGAAAGCCTTCCACTAACAAAGGTTTCAGATCCAAGTCCGAGCTATGCAGAGGCGCTCGAAGCCATAGCGAGTTTCGTCACAGAGTTCGCTGAGGCTCACAACACCCGTAACGCTGAGTTTCTGATCGCCACACTCGATCCAGCGGCCGTCGAGGCATACGGCGCTGAGACCTGCAACAGCTACGTGACCGCGACTGCTGGCTCAATAAACAGCATCGAACTGCTGGCCATGGGGGATGCCATCACTTACCGCTACGAGACCAACTCGGCCACGACTGAGATACCTGGGGCCTGGCCGGTGCAGCTCTCGGTCCTGGTCAGAGGTGAACCCCGGATTCTGAGTGGACACTTCATGTATGACGGCGGTGCTGTTTCCTGGCTCACCCGCTGCGACCAGTAGCCAGCGACTCCTCACATACGGGGCTTTCGTCCCTAGGCAGCAGACACATTCTTTCATATCGTTTGGTACCGAACGATAAGAGGGGATTGCTATGGCGGCACGGACTGGAGAGCAGTTCCTGAAGAGGCTTGCTCAGGACAACCGGCAACTCTGGTTCGACGGAGAACTCGTGGATGATGTGACCACTCATCCACAATTCGCAGGAGCGGCCCGCTCGATGGCTGACCTCTACGACGCACAATATCGAGATCCCGACATCCACCTCATGGAGTCACCCTCAGACGGCGAGCCGGTGCACATCACCCATATCGTTCCTCGCACAAAGCAGGACCTTCGAGACCGCCAGAGAGCTATCCGTGCGTGGGCAGAGCTTTCTGGTGGAACTCGGGGTCGAACGCCTGACTACCTCAACGTGACCGTCGCATGCTTCGCTGGCCGCGCAGACGTGCTTGCCAGGCACGATCAGGAGGACGGCGCCAACAACATCATCGCCTACCACGCACTCATCCGAGACCAGGATCTTTGCACCACCCACGTACTCGTGAATCCACAGGTTGACCGTTCAGTCTCTGAGGACAAGCAAGCGGGTGGCGACGTCGCGATGCGAAAGATCGGCGAGACGGAGACCGGCATCATCGTGCATGGTGCCAAGATGCTCGCAACGCTCGCGCCCTACAGCGATGAACTCATTGTGTACCCGGGATACCTGTTGCCAGAGGGGGCAGACGACTACGCGGTGAGTTTCGCCATTCCCATGGATACGCCAGGCCTGTCGTTCATCTGCCGAGACTCCTACGCACGGGACCGCGACATCCACGATTATCCACTGAGTTCGCGGTTCGACGAGCAGGATGCAGTAGCGATCTTCGACAATGTCGAAATCCCCTGGGGCCGCCTCTTCGTGGATGCCGACGTCACGGCATACAACGCAATGCAGATCGAAGCCAACTGGCGCGCCCACATCATCCACCAGGCCATGACCCGCGCCAACACGAAACTGGACTTCGCGTTCGGTCTAGCCCACATGATCGCCCAGACAACTGGAGTCGCCACGTTTGGTCATGTCCAGGAGAAGCTGGGCGAGATATGGCACTACGCCGAGATGACGAGGTCCGGACTGGTCTCAGCCGTAGAAGGAGCCGAACCGGACGCAGGCGGCATCATGACACCCGATGAGCGACCGTTCGTTGCACTACGCGGACTGATGCCGAAATGGAGTACCCGGGCCACAGAACTCATCCAACTCATCGGTGGCGGCGGCTTCATGGCAACGCCAACTGCCAAAGACATGAAAGGCCCCATGCGGCCGCTCATCGACCAGTACTACCAGGCCCGAGGCGCAGACGCCGACAAGCGCATCCGGCTCTTCCGCCTGGCCTGGGACTTCGTTGGATCTGAGTTGGCCGGCCGCAACGAACTCTACGAACGCTTCTACCTCGGCGACTCATTCCGGATGACATCGTTGGCCTACGAACTCGCACCAAAGGAACAACCTGAAGCGCTCGTCGAACGCTTCCTCACAGAAATGGAGTAATAGCCATGGGAGAGATAGTTGGAGCCGGAATCGTCTCGCACGTCCCAACGATGGTGTTGCCGAAAGCCGACAGACTGGCACTCAACGACGGCGAGGAGATCAGCCTCGTCACCGGCCTGAAGCGCATGCGCACAGAGGTCTTCGACAGGCTCAAGCCCGACACCGTCATCGTGTTCGACACACACTGGTACACGCTGCTCTATCACTGCCTGGACTCACGGCTCCACCGCAAAGGATTCTTCACCTCAGAAGAACTCCCCACTAACCCCGGTATGTCCAGCTTGCCCTACGACATGATGGGCGACCCTGAACTCTGCCGCCTCGTCGCCGAACTCGCAAGCAAACACGACGACGCGTTCGTGGAAGCCTGCGACAACGAGTACCTGCCCGTCCACTACGGAACGGTGAATCTGCTTGGATTCTTACAGAACCACGAGTCATGGGTGCCGGTGTCCACCTGCCAGACCGCAGAGCCAGGCGACTTTCTGCAGTTCGGGCGTCTTCTGGCCGAAGCGGTGCAGCAATTGGATCGCAGAGTAATTCTGCTTGGAGCAGGGAGCCTCAGCCACAGGTTCTGGCCGCTCAGAAAACTCCGGAACCATGAGTCATCTGACACATCCAACATTGTGACCCTTGAGGCCAAGGCAGCTGACGAGTGGATTATCGACCGCTGGAAGCAAGGCCAACACCAGGCCGTGCTGAACCGGGTACCCGACCTCGCAAGGTTCGCGCCCGAGGGGCACTTCGGCCACTACCTGATGATGCTCGGCGCCCTCGGTGGTGGCGCATGTACCGCACCGGGCGAGATGTTCTCTCAGTACGAATCATCAGCCGGCACCGGGCAGGTCCATATGTGGTTCGAACGGCCGGCTGGCGGCTGGTAGCCCTAAGAGATGACAGGCCGGCTCTCTAGCCCCTAGGGGTGGAAGTCGTAGTCAACACCTGTGAGCTCCGCTGAAACCTGCCAGAGCATTTCAGCCACATCCAGGTCGTGGCTGTACCCGCTGCTCGTGACGCGCGTCGGAGCGCCGCGCATTCCACCAAAGTCGCCCGAGCCGTAGTACTCGCCGCCCTTCACACCAGGGTCGGTAGCGGCCCGCAGTGATGCCTGAGCACCCATCTCCGCCGACTGGCCCAGGAGCGAGAACAACGGTGCGAGAGCGCGTCCCATTGGGAGATTGTCGCCTAGGTGGGTCGCAGAGGCACCTGGATGAGCCGCGACCGCGATCTGCGATGCTCCGGCGGCGCTGAGTCGCCGCGTAAGCTCGAAGGTGAACAGAAGATTCGCTACCTTCGAAGCGCCGTAACGCTGCCAGCGTGAATAGCGCTTGTCGCCACTGAGATCATCAAAGTCGATCTTGGCGTGGCGGTGAGCAAGACTTGCGACAGAAACGATCCGGGCGTTTGGCGTGGCGAGCAGCAAGGGCAGCAGGCGCCCCGAAAGAGCGAAATGGCCAAGGTGATTCGTGCCCAGCTGCTTCTCAAAGCCATCGACTGTGAAGCCATGATCAACGGCCATTATGCCCGCGTTGTTGACGAGGATGTCGAGGCCAGCCTCGGTCGCACCTATGTACTCGGCCGCCTTTTGGATCGAGGCCAGATCGGCCAGGTCAAGCTCCACGATCTGAACATCGGCCTGCTCGTTGACGGCCAGAATTTCGCGCGCGGCTGATTCCGCTCGATCAGCGTTTCGGCAACCAAGAAGCACTCTCGCTCCGCGAGCAGCCAGCGCGGTCGCGGTGGCAAGTCCAAGTCCGCTATTTGCACCGGTGACGAGAACCGTCTTATTGCTCTGATCCGAGATGTCTCCGATACTCCACTTTTGTCTACCCATCCACGCAGTCTGCCCCTGTCCCGAGCAGACGCGGCCAAGAATGCGCAGATCTCTCAGAGCATCGGTCGGTAGTTGACTCCATAGGCCCGGGTCAAAGCTGGATGCAACGAGGATCTCAGTCGCCACAGCCTCATCTGAAGTTCCGCGGCATACCGGGAACTGTTCATCAGCGCTGGCGGGAGCAGAGGGTCCGACACGAGGTGACGGAATATCGCCGCAGCGACGATGTACGCATACGGCAACAGCTCAGGACTAATGATCTCCTTGGCCACATCTTCGGAGAAGTCCTCGGCCCTCACAAGCAGACTCTGTGCATTGACGCTCCACTCTTCGAGGTCCCAGAGCTCTCGCGCCATCGCCCGCGGGTTGGCGTACACGAGCTTTTCCTCCAGCGTCCAGTCTGTGCCCGCGAGCCCCTCAGCTCTGCTCCCTCTGGTGACAAGATTGTCAGGACGGGTCCAGACGCCATCCTCAAGCTCGGCAAATCGGTCAAAGCGAATCCTGTCCAGGACGGAGTCTGGAGTGGGAGCTGATTCACCTCTTCTCAAGGCCAGCCAGGTGCCATCCCAGAGCACAACGCGTCGCGTCAGCAGAGCAGCTGTCCGTTCCATCCGAGACTGCAGTAAACCCGCGACAATATAGTCGCCATCGGGCTGCTCCTCGATAAGTTCAGAACTCGCAAGATTCGCAATTGCCACGGTTGTGCGCTGCGCCGAAACGCCGTAGGCCTCCAACATTGCAACAAGCCCGTTCTCGCCCGCTGACGAATTATCCAGCAAAATGGTAGAGATCATCTGCTCCACGGTCAGTGGACGAAGCACTCCGGAGAGGCCAACATACAGGGCAGGATCATCGAGACCGCGGGGGGTTGCATACTCAGGCACCTCTCTAGGATTCCTGATTCCACTGCGACATACAACGACCACCCACTTTGATACCCAATTATCGGACCGAAGCTGCCTACTGCTCCAGCACACCCCTCAAGACGAGAACCCCAGAACTCTGTGCTCCATCGCCCTCGCTCTGCAGGGTAACGGTGATGATGGGGTATTCGTCCATAAGCACGCCGGACCAGAGTTCGATCTCACCGTCGCCTCCGCGCATGTGGAAGGTACCCGCGGTAACCGCTCCACCATCCTGGTTGCGAATCCAAGCCTGGTAGTAGCTCCCATCGGGGGCAGGCTCGAGGCCGGAGATGTCTAGGCGAATCCGTAAGCCCAGCCCGGTGGCCTTGATTGCAGCGGTGGCATTCGCTGTTGGCGCAATATCCGTACCAGCCATGGCTATCTCGAAATCATCACTCGCCGGGCTGTCAAGCTGCCCAACGGCAAACCCAAGAGCGGCAAACAACACCGCCACGGCTGCGACTCCCACGATGAACCACTGGCGAGACTTGCGGCGCAATGGAACAACGTTGTCGTCGAGATCTGCCGCGGGATCGGCCTCAGCAGCACCGGACTGCTGAGCCTGCTCGGGCGACCAATCCGACTCGGCCGCGATCTGGGCCAGGATGGAGTCCTCAAGTCGGGGATCCGCTTCGGCCCACACGGTTTCAGACGCGAGGAGTTCAGCAATCGCCGCCAGTTCGGCCGGCGTGGGCGCGTCTTCGGTTCGATCTGTCATGCAGGGTCCTCACCTTGCTGTACGTGGCGGCCGGGTATCTGGTTCGGCGTTTCTTGCATGTGGGCAAGAGCTGCAAAGAGACGCTTATGAGCCCGGTGGGATCGAGACTTCACAGTACCAACGGCAATACCCAGTTTCTCCGCGATCTCCGAGTGGGGAAGGCCGACAAGGTGTGATAGTCGCACCACCTCTCGCTCAGCTTCTGGCAGATCCTCGATTGCGCGCCTCACCTCAAATATCTCCCAGGTCCGCTCAAACGAGATCGTCGTCACCGCCGCGTCCTGTTCTGGCGCGTGATCGCCTCTCGTGGGCTGGCGTTCGGCACGAAGCACGTCGATGGCGGTACGTCTGGCAATTGCATACAACCAGGGGGCAAGGTCTCGATCGCTGTCAAAGCGGTGAGCCGCTCGCCACGCCTTCACGAAGGTCTGCTGGACAACGTCAGCCGCCATCTCGTTGTTGCCGACGATGGACCGCGCCA
>CAYUOD010000162.1:0-6191 GCA_964446225.1 uncultured Acidimicrobiales bacterium
AATAACTGGACCAGAACCAGTTGTGTTGCCTATTACACCACCCCCGAAGGGTGAGTTGTCAGTGTACTTCGGAGGATCAGGCTCGCCAAACGATCAACTGCGGAAACGGTCAGCCCAACGCGCCACCCGCTGATGGCCAACCAGGCGGCCCAAAGACACCGCCGCGGACTCCCGCAGGAGCTGCTGGAAGGCCGATCTGGAGGAGTACACAGCGTTGGGGTTCGGGGCTGATTGCCCATCAAGACCGACACTCAAAGCGATTTCTGTAGCACGCAGTGCGTGCATCGGATCTGACACCAGCAGCACCTTATCCAGACCCAGGTCGTCCAGAATCAGCGCGGTGGCTGCAAGGGATTCCCAGGTGTTCGTGCCCTGCACTTCGCGCAGGATCGCTTCATCGGGAACGCCTTTGCCGTGCAGATACTCAGCACCCGATGAGGCCTCAGTGAAGCGATCCCCAGCCTGATTGCCGCCGGTCACGACAATGAGGGGCGCGAGGCCCTGGTCCCAGAGGTCATAGGCGTGGTCCAGGCGCCCCCTAAGAACCGGAGACGGCTGTCCGTCATACTGGGCCGCACCAAGCACCACGATCGCCTCGGCAGTGTCTGTGGACTGCTGACGGCTCGCCCACCAGACCTGAAGGGTGGTTACGCTCACGAAGAGGGCAGTGACGGCCAACACGGCCGTCAGGATCCTCAGCAGCCAGCGCATGGCCTACCCAAGACGAGCGCGGGCTGCGGCTATACGGCTCAGCGTGACCGCGCGGCCGAGTACCTCCAGGGACTCGAACAGTGGAGGGCCCACGGTCCTGCCCGTTACCGCCACGCGAATCGGTGCCTGCGCCTTGCCGAGCTTGAGGCCCAAGGTCTCCCCCAGCGCCAGAGTCGCCGCATGAAGTGCCTCGGCGTTCCAGTCGACGTCTGCGTAGATGCCAGCAGCCCCATCCAACATCTCTGCGGCCATTGGACCCCGCACCATTGCCTTGTCCCAGGAAGCCTCATCAAAGGCTGGCGACTCCACGAAAAAGAAATCAACCATTGCGGGAGCGTCGCTGAGCAGTTTGAGTCTCTCCTGAACGACCGGCGCGATCCGGGCGAAGGTCTCAGGTACAAACTGATCTGAGGTCCACAGGTCTGTCTCGCTGAGGATGGGGTCCACACGTGCAATGAACTCATTAGCGCTGAGCTGACGGATGTACTCGGCGTTGAAGTGGGTGAGCTTCTTGACGTCGAAGGCCGCCGGACTTTTGGTGATGTCCTCCAACCTGAATTGCTCAATGATCTCAAAGACCGGGCGAATCTCGTCGCCATCGCTGGAGCCCCAGCCCAGGGTGGCCAGATAGTTGACCATGGCCTCGGGCAGGAAGCCGCGCTCTCGATACTGCTCAACCGCGACGTCATCGCGCCGTTTGGAGAGCTTCTTTCTTTGTTGGTTAACAATGAGCGGAAGATGCGCGTACACGGGCACACCCTCGTAGCCCAAAGCGTCTCTGAGCATCAGGACCTTCGGGGTGGTGTTGACCAGATCCTCTCCACGGATCACATGGGTGATGCCCATCTCGGCATCGTCGACAGCGTTCGCGACAAGAAACATCGGAGTTCCATTGGCCCGCTGAATGACAAAGTCCTCGATGTTCTCGTTCTGGAACGTAACGTTCCCTCGAATCACATCGGCAAAGGCTGTCTCACCGGAATCTGCAGTTCGGAACCGCAGGACGTGGCCCGGCCCGGGACCCAGGCCGCGGTCGCGGGAATGACCGTCGTAGCCGGGTCGCCCCGATTCCTTGGCGCGCGCCTGAATCTGCTCCTGGGTCTGGTCGCAGTAATAGGCTCGCCCGTCTGCCAGCAACTTGGCGATCGCAGCGTCGTACAGTTCGCGTCGCTCGCTCTGCCGGTACGGGCCCTCATCGAAGGTGATGCCCAGCCAGTCGAACGTACTCAGGATGGTCTGGATATGCTCGTCCTTCGAGCGGTCCAGGTCGGTGTCCTCGATCCGAAGCACCAGAGTGCCACCCGTAGACCGGGCGTAGAGCCAGTTGAACAGTGCTGAACGGGCACTACCCAGATGCAGCGAGCCTGTTGGCGCCGGGGCGAAACGTACGCGCGGCGTGCTCATGCGTCGGCCGATACAAGAGAACGCCAATCAGCCTCATGGGCAGCCTTGACTTCTTCTGGCGACTGGCGCAGCGTGTCATCAGAAACGAGCGCCAACATTTCGCGCCGCTCGAAGTAGTGGTGTGAGTTGCCGAGGCCCTCAAAGACCTTGTCTCTCAGCGCCACGAGATCAGAGTCGGGCTCAGCATCAAGGAACCCGAATATGCAGTAGCCGATGCGCAGATCGTGCACCGTTGGACCGCGGCCGAACAGTGAGGCCCGCCGGGTCGCCAACAACACGGCGCCGTATTCGACGTCCGCCAGCTTTTCTCCCTCTGCGAGGCGCAGTTCACCTCGAAGTGCACGGGCAACAGTGAGCGCAAAGCCCTGGTCCGGACCCTGGAAACCGAAATCCCCACCGCTTGGCTGCACAGCACCGGCCTCGCCAGGACGCTCAGGCGTCCACGCGCCTGGCTGATGCTCGGGCGAGCGGTAAGCGCGGGTCTTTTGGGCTGGAGTCTGCGGCACGAAATCCGGTGCAGCCATGTGCTGTCCTCATCTGCGTATGTGGAGGCGTGCTCCACAGTCTGGTACTTGTCAGTCTTGCATGGTCTGCGGATGCAGCAGGCCGTAGACAAAGGAGTCCACGAGCGCCTCCCAGGAGGCCTCGATGATATTGTCCGAGACGTCAATGGTGGTCCAACTGTGCTCTCCATTGGTACTTTCGATGAGGACTCTGGTCTTTGCGCCCGTGGCCTTCTCGGTCTCGATCACGCGCACCTTGTAGTCGCTCAGATGCACTCCGGCCAGCACCGGGTAGTGAGGCACCACAGCCTGTCGTAGCGCCGCGTCAAGCGAGTTCACAGGACCGTTGCCTTCACCCACGGCGACATGGCGTTGCCCGTCGACCAGTATCTTCACCGTGGCTTCGGTGAGGAAAACGCCGTCGGCCGATCGATCGGTGATGACACGGAACGACTCCACAGAAAAGAAGTCGTTCTTCCAGCCACCGGCGCTGCGCAGCAGCAGCTCAAGGGAAGCGTCTGCCACCTCGAAGTGGTAGCCCTGATGCTCAAGGTTCTTGAGCAGCTCAACGACGTCGCCGATAACGGAGGGCTCCAGTTCGATTCCGAGTTCGTTGGCCTTCATGTCGATGGACGCGCGCCCCGACAGATCCGAAACGAGGAACCTTGTGCCGTTGCCGACACCGGACGGATCAATGTGCTCGTAAGAATCCGGCCGCCGGGCAATCGCACTCGTGTGCAAGCCCGCCTTGTGCGCAAAAGCAGACGTGCCAACATAGGGCTGCTGGTTCATGAGCGGCATGTTCATGATCTCTGCGATGAGGTGCGAGACCGGGGTCATCAGCTCCATGGATTCGGCCGGCAGTGTCTTGATGCCCATCTTGAGCGACAGGTTCGGAACCAGAGCGGTAATGTCGCAGTTACCAGTGCGCTCGCCGTATCCGTTCATCGTCACCTGAACGTGGCGGGACCCAGCGGTAACCCCGGCGATCGCGTTCGCAAGTGCACAGCCGGTGTCATTCTGGGTGTGCATGCCAATAGTGATGCCGCCGAAATGGCCCACGATCTCGCTGACCGCGGCTTCCACCTCGTGCGGCAGCGAGCCTCCGTTGGTGTCACAGAGCACGAGCGTATCGACGCCGTTGACGGCTGCTGCTTCGAGGATACGCAGCGAGAACTCGGGGTTTCTCTTGTAGCCGTCAAAGAAGTGTTCGGCGTCGAAGAAGACGGTCATTCCCGTGGCCTTGAGGAAGGCGACTGAATCCCCCACCATCGCCACAGCTTCATCCAGTTCGGTGCGCAGTGCGTGCGTGACGTGATAGTCCCACGATTTGCCGACGATGCAGGCCACGGGAGCACCTGAACGAGCAAGGATGTCGAGCACCGGGTCTTCGTCGACCTTGCCGCGTGGTCGACGCGTCGAGCCAAAGGCCACCAGCTGAGCGTTCTTGAGGGGCAGTTCTGTCGCGGCTCGTTCGAAGAACTGCTGGTCCTTCGGGTTGGCACCCGGGTA
Organism: uncultured Acidimicrobiales bacterium; assembly: GCA_964446225.1. Classification (GTDB taxonomy): domain Bacteria; phylum Actinomycetota; class Acidimicrobiia; order Acidimicrobiales; family Poriferisodalaceae; genus CAYUOD01. The sequence continues at coordinate 4,131 of CAYUOD010000162.1, forward strand.
CCCGCCCTCGATGTAGTGCACGCCAAGGCGGTCCAGTTGCTCAGCAACGCGCAGCTTGTCGTCAACGGTTACCGATATGCCCTCGAACTGCACTCCGTCGCGCAGCGTCGTGTCGAAGATCTCGACCGCGTCGGGCCAGGCAGCGTTGTAGCGCGGACTGCGGTCTACTGGTGGTTGCTCATCAGACATTGCGAAGCTCATCAGACATGCTGGATCCAGTTCTTGTACTGGTCGAGCTTGCCTCGTACCGCAGCAGAATAGGTCTCCTGAATCGCTGTGGTCATCGGTCCGGGCTTACCCAGCTCACGATCGTCCACAGAACGAATTGGCACCACCTCGGCCGCTGTGCCGGTCAGGAAGGCCTCCTCAGCCACATAGAGATCACTGCGCAGCAGATCGCCGAACCTCACCTCATAGCCAAGATCTCTGGCGATGGTCATAACCGTGTCCTGGGTGATGCCTTCAAGTGCACCAGCAGAAATTGGCGGTGTCACTATGACCCCGTTGCGAACACAAAAAAGATTCTCACCTGTGCACTCGCTGACCATGCCCTGGGGAGACAGCAGAATCGCCTCGTCGTAGCCGGCCTTGACCGCCTCGACCTTGGCCATCTGGGAATTGATGTACATGCCTGTCCCCTTGGCGGCGGGTGGCATTGCGTTGGGATCATGGCGCTGCCAGGAGCTGATCTTCATCCGCACCCCGTTCTTGGTTCCCTCATCACCAAGGTATGCACCCCAGGGCCAAACCGCGACCGACACGTTCACCGAACAGGGCAAGGGATTCAGACCCATCTCCCCATAGCCCAGATACACCAGGGGGCGGATATAGCAGGACGGAAGCTCGTTCACGCGCACGGTCTCAACCGTCGCGTCGATAATCTCTTCGACGCTGTAGGGAATCTCGAGCATAAAAATCTTGGCACTACGAAACAGTCGCTCGATGTGCTCTCTGAGACGGAAGATCCCAGGACCGGTCACTGTCTCGTAAGCCCGTATTCCTTCGAAGACACCGTTGCCGTAGTGCAGAGTGTGAGTCAGCACGTGAATGCGCGCATCGTCCCAGTCGACGAGTTCGCCGTCCATCCAGATCTTCTCTGAGGGGGTAATTGGCATGATGCGTCCTTTCTGTGACGAGGTTCTTAGAGCGCCGCGGCTATCGCCGCGCCGATGTCAGTTGTAGAGCCCTGAGTCGGGGCGGCGGCCACTGCGGCTCGAATGCGATTGGCCGCATCATCCTCTCCCAGGAAATCCAACATCATCGCTCCCGAGAGTATCGCCGCAGCAGGGTTGGCCTTGTTCTGACCAGCTATGTCAGGTGCTGAGCCGTGCACCGGCTCAAATAGTGACGGACCAGTGCGGGCAGGATTGAGATTGGCCGACGAGGCAAAGCCAATTCCGCCTGAGACCGCGCCACCAAGGTCGGTGAGGATGTCACCAAAGAGATTGTCGGTCACAATCACGTCGTAACGCCCAGGGTCCTGCACAAAATATATGCAGGCTGCGTCCACATGGTTGTAGTCGGTGGCGACCTCAGGAAACTCGGCTGCCACCGCGTCAAACGTGCGCTGCCACAGATCGCCGGAGAAGGTCAGCACGTTCGTCTTGTGGACAAGTGTCAGATGCTTCCGGCTTCTGTTCTGCGCGAGTTCAAACGCGTAACGGATACAACGCTCAACACCCATGCGGGTGTTTACCGAGCCCTGGGTAGCGATCTCAGCCGGGGTGTTCTTACGCAGAAATCCGCCCTCACCGGCATAGGTGCCTTCGGTGTTTTCCCGTATGACGAGGAAGTCCACGTTGGGCTCAAGTAGAAACGGCCGCAGGTTGATATAGAGATCAAGTGCGAAGCGGGCTTTGAGTAACAGTCCCCGCTCAATGAGCCCCGGAGGCACATCCGGCGTGCCAACGGCACCGAGGAGGATCGCATCAAAGCCCCGCAACTCCTCAAGAGTCTCGTCCGGCAGCACCGTTCCATCTTCAAGGTAGCGACTGCCGCCAAGGTGGTAGTCGGTGGTATCGAGTTTCACCCCGGCAGCAGCAATGACCTTGAGCGCCTGCT
>CAYUOD010000163.1:0-6179 GCA_964446225.1 uncultured Acidimicrobiales bacterium
CGGTGCACAAGAGCGCCGACCCCGTTCGGGCCACCGAACTTGTGGGCGCTCAGCGACAGAAGGTCTACGAGGCCCGTCACCGGAGCCAGCTCGCACCAGGGCGCTGCCTGCACCGCGTCAGTATGCAACACAGCCTGTGGCGCCGACTCACGCACGCGCTGAGCTACAGCGGCCATGTCCTGGATGACGCCGATCTCGTTGTTGGCCATCATCACCGACACGAGGCTGGTGTCGGAAGAGAGCTTCGCGGTGAGATCGTCAAGGTCCACCATGCCCCGTCCGTCAACGTTCACTGTCGAGCCGCCAAGCAATTCGACAGTGTCGATCACGGCCGGATGCTCGATCACCGAGCACAACGCCGGACCAGGCCGCGCCTCAAGCACGCCACGCACAGCCAGATTGTCTGACTCAGTGCCGCCGCTCGTGAAGATCAGTTCATTCGGTACACAGCCCACATGAGCCGCAACAGAATCCCTGGCTTCCTCGACCGCCTGTCTGGCCCTGCGCGCGACACGATGCCCGCCGGAGGGATTCCCGTGGTGCACCTGAAAGTAGGGCATCATCGCCTCAAGGGCGGCGGGTCGCATTGGTGCAGAGGCTGCGTTGTCGAGGTACGTCTCGGCGGTGCTGGACATGGCCTAATTCTACGAGGCTTCAGGACCTTCTGGTTCCTCAGGCATCGACGCCAGCATGGCCGTCACATCCGTTGGGCCGTCGAACTCGCGGTGTACATCCGTAGATGCGGCCGCAAGAAGCTGCGAGCCAGAAGAAGTGACCACCTTGTTCGTGGCCTGGTATTGGGCTGCCACACAGGAAAGGAACACGGCCTTATCCATCAGAGGAGGACGCGACGACTGCAGATCCTCGTCCAAAAGCTCATAGATCTGCTCGGCCAGCGCAGCCCGCGGCTGCTCATCAAGGGAGTAGTAGCGCAGCAGGTAGCTACGCAGGAGATCGTGTGTGCGCCCATTTACCGTTGAGACGTCCAGGCTGCCGCTGAGTGAGCCCATGTGTTCGGGGGGCACAAAGCGCATCGGACCCGTGAACAGGTCGCGCTTGCGGTCGTTGATCACAAGAGTGCCAGCAGCAAAGTCTCCGATGCGCTGGCCATGCGCGTTGGAAACCGCGGCAATGGCGGCTATCCCGCCCAGGGTCGCATACAGCTCAACGAGCCCCACAGTGGCTCTGATGAACCCATGACGAAATCGCAATGGCAGTCCGCTGACGCTGATGACTCTGATACCAAGCGCTGACTTCCCGAACGTCTGCCCGCCCCGGTGAACTTCCATCAGCGTGGGATAGCCCAACATCCAGCCAACTCCCACTGCTGCGAAAATGATTACCTGAAGCCACCCGGGGTTGCCGGTTGCAACAGCAACCGTGGAGGCCACGAGCGACAGGATGAAGGCTCCAGCCAACAGAATAAGCAGATCGATGACAATCGCAAGGGCCCGCGACACAAGCCCAGCGGGCTCATAGGAGATTTCCACACCCTCAGGAGTCACAATCGTGGCCTGCAACTCGGATGCACTCACCGTCTTCTCCCTCCCGTGCGCCTAATCTTGGCACGCATGGACCTGGATCGGTACCTTCTCGCCCACGAGGCGGAATGGCAAGCTATCGAACTCACCTGCGCGAGCGCGGGGTCCAGAAAGAACAAACTTGCCAGCCACCAACTCGAGCAACTCCTCGATGGCCACCAAAAAGTGTCGGCCCAGCTCTCGTATGTGCGCACACATCTTCCTTCACGAGAGCTCGAGGACCGCCTGTCGACAGTGCTCGCCCAGACCAGCGCCGTGATCTTCGAGCAACGCCAGTCCGGGTGGCAGTCGACCATCGATTTCTTTGTGCGAACTTTCCCTGCGGCGGCCTACTCAGTGCGGCGTTTTGCTCTCATCGCAATGCTCGCCATGGTCATTCCAGGCATAGCCATGGGCATCTGGCAGTACAACAACCAGCAGGTCCGCGATCTCAGCGCTCCGCCGGAGATTCGAGCACAGACCCTCGAGAGCGACTTCGAGAACTACTACTCCGAGCGGCCGGCTCATGAGTTCGCCACGCAGATCTTCGTGAACAACACCCGCGTCGGATTCGTCGCGTTCGGTATGGGTGCACTCGGGGCGGTTCCGTCGGTTCTCATGATGATCAACGAGGGCTACCGCATCGGCGAGATCGCTGGCTGGTTCCACGCCGAAGGCGACGCCTACAACTTCTGGCGGCTGCTGCTCCCCCACGGGATGCTCGAACTCACGCTCATCTACTTCGCGGCCGGAGCGGGAATGGCGCTCGGTTGGTCGCTCATCGAGCCAGGCGACCGCACACGCGGCAAGGCATTTGCAGAAGCCGGCAGCCGGTCTGCCTCTGTGGTGCTTGGACTGGCGCCCGTGTTTCTTCTGTCAGCGCTGGTGGAGGCCTACGTCACGCCGGCACCATGGCACGACGCTATCCGTCTCGGCATTGGGTTTTCCGTGCTCGTCGGCTTTCTGGTGTACGTCTGGCTCTACGGTAAGCGCGCTATCTCCCAGGGTTTTGAGGGGCGCATCGGCGAGCGGGTTGCACTCTCAAAGACGACTTGAGGCCTTCACGTCGAGGTAGGCGTCGACCAGAGCTTCAGCGAGTAACTCCGGCGGCCGATCAACCACGACGGCGCCGGCGAGTTCAAGGCGTCGGATCGCCCTGCGTCTGCGAGCCATCATCCGGCTTGCGGCCGCGCGGGCATGCACGTCGCCCGACGAAGTGATCTCCTGGCTTGCGAGCTCCAGCACTTCTGGGTCCAGCACGCTGCCGACCATGACCACATGGCGCCGCCGCAGCAACGGCAACGCTGGCAGAAGACTCACCTCGATCGCCGCAGGAACGATGTCGGTGAGCAGCACCAGCAAGCTGCGGCGCCGAAAGTGCGAACTCAGATAATTGAACGCGAGCGGATAGTGACTCTCCGCCAGTACCGGTTCAAGGTCGTAGATCTCTGAGGCAATCCGGTCAACCTGGCTCGGTCGTCGACTGGGCGCGACAGTTACGCGAACCTTCTGATCAAAGGCCACAAGGCCAGCCCGATCTCCCATCGAGGTGGCGATGGTCGTCACCGCGAGGGCAGCATCCATTGCATGTTCGAGGCGGGTCACGTCCTCGACGCGCGGCGACATGAGCCGCCCGTTATCGAGCAGACAAACGACCTGCTGGTTCTGTTCTGTGCGGAACTCGCGCACGATTGGTTTGCCGGTGCGAGCGGTCGCGGCCCAGTCGACCCGACGAATGTCGTCGTCTGGTGAGTAATCGCGAAGCTGTTCGAACTCGGTTCCCGAGCCGCGCACACGCGCCGTGCGGCGCCCCAGTTGTATTGCCTGGGTTCGCTTCAGGCGCTGCTCTACAAGCTTGCGGGATCGAAAAGCGGGCACCACCTTGATCACTTCAGGCTGCGTCAGCGTGAACTGGCGTGACGCCAACCCCGCTGGGCCACGGGTTCGACAGACAAGCTTCGTGAGGTGATACGCACCCCGTCGATGCGGACGGATCTGCGTAGACACCTGTGTCGAGTCGCCAGCCGGCACGTTCACCACGAATCGTCGTTCAGCCCGCAACGACTCGGCGAGTTCGTCTGCAAAACGCATCCGCAGATGGCCGTGTCCTTTGTTGGTCACAATCCAGCTGAGTCTCGCGGGATGGTCAAGCACCACATCGCCAGGCAATATGCGCTGGATCTCCACGTCCTCAGAGCGCGGTGCCGCCCACCAGTCCGCGACGGCCAGCAAGGCAAGAACAAGGTTCACCACGACCAGCACAAGCGCGGTGGCGGCACCGAGGAGCCAAGGCAGCAGTGCTGCAAGCAACGCTGCCAAAACGAGACGACGCGACGGAACAAACAACGAAACCCCTAAGCCGGTACGTCTACGGCCTGAAGCAGGCCGTCCACAACGGCATCACTTGTCGCACCATCCAGCTCGAGTTCAGGCCGCACCATGAAGCGATGGCGCATAACCGGACGGGCAACGGTCTTGACATCATCGGGGGTGACGAAGTCGCGACCCGAGATCCACGCCCACGCCTTGCACGCATGCAGCAGCATGGCCGCTCCGCGTGGGCTCAAGCCCAGCTCCAGCGATGCACTCTCACGACTGGCCTGGGCGAGATCCACGATGTAGGCGAGCACTCTGTCCTCCACATCCACCTCCTGCACAGCGAGGCGCCCCTCGCGTAATTGCGCGGCGGTACAGACAGCTCTTACCCCAGCCGAGGCCGGATCATGAACCTGCACACCCTCGTGATGAGCGCGCAGGATCTCGATTTCCTGATCAACGCCGGGATACCCCACCTGAAGCTTGAACAGAAAGCGGTCAAGTTGCGCTTCAGGCAGCGGATAGGTGCCTTCGTATTCAATCGGGTTCTGCGTCGCAACCACAACGAACGGGTCGGGCAACTGCCGGCTCTCTCCGCCGGCGGTGACCTGGCGCTCCTCCATGGCTTCGAGGAGCGCGGCCTGAGTCTTCGGCGGCGTTCGGTTTATCTCATCTGCAATCAAGAAGTTGGTGAAGACCGGTCCTGGGCGCCAACTCAGCGATCTGGCGTCGCCCTCCAGCGTCTGCTGTCCTGTCACATCCGACGGCATCAGGTCAGGCGTGAACTGCACGCGATTCACGTCCAGGTCCATCGCAGCAGCCATCGTCTTTACCAGCAGTGTCTTAGCGACTCCCGGCACTCCCTCAAGTAGCACGTGGCCGCGCACGAGCAGCGCCGCAAGCAGACCGCTCACGACGGAGTCATGGCCGACAATGACCTTGGCCACTTCGCCTCGTATCGCCGTCACGGCATCTCTCGGTGACTGTGTGCCGACCTCGGTCATCGCATGCATTCCTCTCGCAGAGAATCGATCTTCTTCGTAAAATTCACCAGGTCGCCGTCGTTCGCCGGCTTAGCCCCGTAGAGCAGGTGACGTACAGCTGAGGGTTCCTGATCTGTGCGTGTGGCAACAGTTCGCACCCAGGCGTCGGCGGGCGCGTCGGCGCTGAGACCCACACTGCGCCCACAATCCTCGCGGAAAGCCCGTCGGATATAGGCAAGTGACATGCCTCGGGCCCCGCTGCGCTGAAAGACTCGCCCGCTGGCTCGCACAAACTCTGCTGCCGGTACCTCGACCGGAAGATCCTCGACCACAGGATCACCCAACCTCCGGGCTCTCCACCACACAAACAGAACCAGAGCCACGACCAGCTGCCAAAGACCCAGCCGCGCCCATGAGGGCAGCAGATCGAACAGATCGGGGCTCTCAGGGGCTGCACTCTCCGCGAGTGGCTCTTCGGACTGCTCAGGCGGAGCAACAAGCCTCGCATCGGCGAATATCACGGTCTCGGCGTCACCCAGCAGACGCACGAAGAGTTCCGCATTCTCCTCAAGCGCGATGTTCTTGTTCTGAAGCAGACCGACGTCACCGATCCATGTGATGGAACCAGACCTCTCTTGGACCTGTGCGACTCTGGCGCTCCCCTCAGCTGCGAAACAGTAGAGATCCCGGCCACCAACTTCCATGTCGAGGGCGTTATCTGAGGATGTGATCCGCTGCGTGTCTGCGAGTGCAGGAATTGTGCAGTCCTGCTGATCCAGCCCGCCATCTCGCACAGACCTGTCCACAGTTCCGCCAAAGGGAATGCCGCCTTCTCTGCCGACAAGAATGATCTGTCCGCCATCGTTCGCGAAGTCGTGAATGTTCTCGTCACTCACGCCGAGCCTGCTCGCAACAACGATGAGAGTGCCCTCGTTGGGATCAGGCAAAGTGTTCGTGGCACGAACGTCGAACCCGTAGTCGACAAGTAACAGCTGTAAGGCTCCAACACCGCCCGACGCGCTCGCCTCAATTGGTACCTTCGGTGTGAGGTCGCGCGAGAGAACAAGCCATACCAACAGCCCAACACCGGCAGCGCCGAGCGCCAAGTATCCGAGACGTCTCATCGTGTTCCCACTTGGAGCTCGTCGAAGAGCTCCTCCATCTCAAGCGCACTCTGTTCCTCGATGGGTCGATCGCTGTACCAGGCGGTCTCAAAAATCAGCGCAGCCAGCGCGAAGTTGCGCGTCTGGCCTGGGGTGGACGCATCGACGCTCAAGACATATTCGCCAGCTGTGGTTGTCTCGTCTTCCACAACAATGCGCCGATGCGCCAACAGGCTCACGACCGCCCGATAGCGGCA
>CAYUOD010000164.1:0-3517 GCA_964446225.1 uncultured Acidimicrobiales bacterium
CCAGGAGCCACAACTCGTCTAGGTGCCAGCGTCCAATGCTTTGCGCAGGCTCGCCGCATACTCAGCCACACCCAGAGGCCCCTGGCCTTCCAGCATGCGGCGCACGACGGCCGTTCCAACGATCACACCGTCAGCGTGCTTCGTAGCAGCCAGCGCCTGCTCAGGCGTCGAGATGCCAACCCCGATCAGCACGGGTACGTCGGTCACAGCCTTGATGCGCCGCGCCACCTCGGCGGCGCTCGCGCTTACCGCTGAGCGTTCGCCTGTCACACCCAACAGGCCGACGCCGTAGACGAAACCGCTTGCCGCTTCGCACAGCGCTGGCAGGTCCTCATCAGGCGTCGTCGGGGCAGCAAACTGAATGCACTCAACGCCGCGCTCACGCGCAGCAGTCCGCCAGTCGCCAGACTCCACAAGCGGGAGATCAGGCACGATCGTGCCGCTGACACCAACCCGAGCCAACTCGTCGGCGAAACGTTCATGGCCAAATCGAAAGATGGTGTTGTAGTACAACATCACCGCAAGCGGGATGTCGACGTCGAGGCCAGCAATACCGTTCAACACTGACTCGGGCGTGGCGCCTCCGGCGAGAGCTTTCGTGCTGGCCTCCTGAATTACGGGACCATCCATCACCGGATCAGAGAACGGAACGCCGATCTCAATCGCATCAGCGCCGGCACCTGCCAGAGCCTCGATGGTCTGTAACCAGTCATGCCCCAAGCCGCCCGTAACGTAGGGAACCAGCAGCTTGCGTCCATCACCGCGCTTCTTGCGCAACGAAGCTTCGAGCGTAATCACGACAACATCTCCATGGCCTGAGCAACGTCCTTGTCTCCGCGGCCACTCAAATTGATCACAACCGTTTTGCCCTGCAGAGACTTCTCACGGGCGACATAGGCGATGGCGTGGGCTGACTCGAACGCCGGGATGATTCCCTCGGTACGAGACAGCAGCTGAAAGGCTGGTAGCACCTCTGCGTCGGCCACAGTCTCGTAGCGGGCCCTGCCAATGTCAGACAGGTGCGCGTGCTCTGGCCCAACACCTGGATAATCGAGACCCGCAGAAATGGATTCGGCCTCCAGGACCTGCCCCCATTCGTCCTGCATCAGATAGCTCTTCATGCCGTGCACAACGCCGGGCACGCCCCGGGCAATCGCTGCGCCACCGGCAGGTTCCACACCAACCAACTGCGCGTCTGTGTTCGCGAATCCTGCGAAAATGCCCGCCGCATTGGAGCCGCCACCCACGCAGGCCACAACCACGTCCGGATCGCGTCCGAGCAACTCCCGACACTGCTCGCGAGCCTCCTCGCCGACGACTCGCTGGAACTCCCGCACCATCCACGGATAAGGATGCGGACCCATCACAGAGCCGAGGCAGTAGTGGGTGTCCTCGACCGTCGCGACCCAGTCACGTAACGCCTCGTTCACCGCGTCTTTGAGCGTGCGGCTACCGCTCACGACCGGGATCACCTCGCTGCCGAGCAGCTTCATACGGAAGACGTTGAGCTCCTGGCGGGCCACGTCGACCTCGCCCATGAACACCCTGCATTCAAGGCCCAACAACGCAGCAGCGGTCGCCGCAGCTACGCCATGCTGGCCAGCGCCGGTCTCCGCGACCATCTTTGTCTTGCCCATTCGTTTCGCCAGCAGAGCCTGACCCAGAACATTGTTGATCTTGTGTGAGCCGGTGTGATTGAGATCCTCACGCTTCAGCAGAATCTCAACACCCAGTTCTTCAGAAAGCCGCGGGCAGCGCGTGAGCGGACTCGGTCGACCCGTGTACTCCTTCAGCAAATGGTCGAGTTCGCTCCGAAATGTCTGGTCCTGCCAGGCGTCACGAAATGCGGCCTCCAGTTCGCGGCAGGCCGGAATGAGGAGTTCTGGAATGAATCGGCCGCCGTAGTCGCCAAAACGACCGTCAGGTGAGGGCTCGGACATGTACACGTAAAGAAGTCTCTCTGCTAGTGGCGAACTCGGGCCTAGAGCTCGTCTTGCCAGTCGTACAAGTCAGGCCGTCTGCGCTCTCCTGGTGGGCCCGGAGGCTCAGATTCCGGCGGTGGCTTGGCCTCTTTGGCGGCACGAATGAAAGCCCGCATCTTCACGGGATCTTTGTGTCCGGGGCTGCGCTCAACGCCGCTCGACACATCGACACCCCAAGGCCCTACCTGGCTAATCGCCGCGGCCACATTATTCGGATCAAGACCGCCGGCGAGGATGACACGCTGCCCGCGGTTCATACCGTCAAGCAGCCGCCAGTCAAACAGTTCGCCCGATCCAGGCACGGATCCATCCATGAGCACTGCATCGGCCCCGTACTCCTCGAGGCGTTGGATCGCCTTTGACCCAGCGGCGAACGCCTGGATGAGCAAGCCCACACCGGCGCGCACTTCTCGGGCCTGTTCGGGGGTTTCGTGCCCATGCAGTTGAGCAGCCTTGAGCCCGGCGGCATTTACCGTCTCAATCACCCGAGACGGCTCAGCGTCACGGAACACGCCAACGGTGAGCATCTCGGAGGGGAGCCGCTTGACGATGTCGCGCACTCTCGTCGGCGTCACCTGCCGTTTGGACGGCGCGAAGACGAATCCCACAGCGTCAGCACCAAGTGCGACAGCCAACAGGGCATCCTCTTCAGTCGTAATTCCGCAGATCTTTACAAACACCAGTTCCGACATTAGTGGCCGGAGACCCGAAAGACGGGACGAGTTACTGCAAAGTCGGGAACGGGACCCTGAGCGTGTGTAACGCGGCTTCAGTATCTTCTGCGGTAACGAGCATCTCTCCGACCAGCACGGCGTCGTAACCCGCAGCTGCGAGCGTCTCAGCATCTGCTGCATCACGCACGCCGGATTCGCCAACGCGCAATACCGTCGCAGGCACGCTCGCCGCGACACGAGCTGCTCGACTCCGGTCGACCTCAAAAGTCGTGAGGTCCCGCTGGTTCACGCCGACAAGAACGGGCTCCAGTTCCAGCGCCCGTTCGGCCTCAGCCTCGTCGTGTACCTCGATCAGGGCGTCCATGCCAAGCGAAGTGGTGAGAGCGTAGAAGTCCCGGAGCTCTGCGTCATCGAGAGCGGCCACGATGAGCAGCACACAGTCGGCACCCAGCGCACGGGCATCGCAGACATCGTTGAGGCTCACCGTGAAGTCCTTACGCAAAACCGGAAGCTTGATAGCTGCTCTGGCCTCGATGAGGTCACTGCGGGATCCGCCGAAATACTCGGAGTCAGTCAACACTGAGAGGCAGGCCGCGCCGGCTTTCTCGTACACGTTGGCGATTTCTGCCGCGTCCAGATGCGGAGCCAGATGCCTCTTCGACGGCGAGCGCCGCTTCACCTCAGCAATTACCGCGAGATGTGAACCACGAGCAAGCGCAGCGGCGAATGCTCGTACGGGCGCAGCGGATTCTGCACGTTCGATGAGTTCATCCAGGCTTCTGCGGTCCAGTGCAGCCGCGGCGCGATGGGCCGCAAGAATCTCGCCGAGATAGGTCCCCGAAAGATCGGGCCCAGCCATAT
>CAYUOD010000164.1:3617-6131 GCA_964446225.1 uncultured Acidimicrobiales bacterium
TGGGCCGCAAGAATCTCGCCGAGATAGGTCCCCGAAAGATCGGGCCCAGCCATATGTCTCCTCATGACCACGACGTGGTCGTTGGTTCGCCCCGAGTGCTGATTTGCACTGTAAACAAGTTTTTGTTCCGGCACCACAACGAAACGATCACGGCTTGTTTACAGTCTGTTGTCTTTGCGAGGATTCGAGATCTCTCAGCCCATACGGGCCATGAGCGCTTTCTTCTTGTCCTCAAACTCGTCGTCACTCAGTTCGCCGCGTTCGAACGCGTCGCTGATGAGCTGAACCTGGCTGAGCAGCTCGTCCGGGGACAGGGGTCCTGTGCCCTCAGTAACTGTGTCCAGCGACGGGATTGGCGTTGTGCGGGGCGGGCGCGGGTCCTCTGGGGTCGAGCGACCCTCACGCTTCATACGCTTCGCGTCAGCTTTAGCCTTGCGGGCTCGCTCGCGCTGCAATTTTGCAAATGTGGTTCGTTGACCAGCCACGGGGGCTCCTCGGTGGGATCAGCGAGTTCGACGTCCGTAGGTCATACGGCCTGGAGAAAACCGGTTCCGATGTGTTGGATCCGACTCACTTCAGAGGTCACGTCGATAAACGACTCGGCAACTCTCTCTTATTGTTGATGCCATTGCAAACCGGGCAAGGGTGATTTAGGCCACACCTGGCTTGCAAACTTGTCTCGACCTGCGCCGAAATCCCAGCATATAGGGGAATATCGGCCGATTTCGGGTCGAGCAAAGGGCTCATAAAAAATGTGTCAGATTTTCTACATGTCGGGTGTGTCAGTCGGTCGAAGCTGCATGCAGACGACGCTGACGGGTGAGCTCCCTGGCCCCTTCGACGGCGGATAGCAGCGCCTTGGCTTTGTTCTGGCATTCCTCGTCCTCTGCGGCAGGATCACTATCGGCCACAATGCCGGCTCCTGCTTGGACCGAGGCCTGCCCATTGCGCACGAACAGGGTGCGGATTGCGATTGCGGTGTCGATGTTCCCTGAGAAATCGATGTACCCCACCACACCCGCGTAGGGACCGCGGCGTACCGGTTCAAGTTCATCGATGATCTCCATGGCCCTCACCTTCGGGGCACCTGAGACAGTGCCAGCCGGCATTGTCGCCCGCAGAACGTCAATCGGTCCGAACTCGTCTCTGAGTTCACCCGACACCTGAGAAGTGAGATGCATGACATGAGAGTAGCGCTCAAGGGTCATCATCTCGTCGACTACCTGCGAGCCGTACTTCACGACCCGCCCGACGTCGTTGCGTGCCAGATCCACGAGCATCACATGCTCGGCGACCTCTTTAGGATGCTCCCGAAGCTCGGCCCCGAGGAGGCGGTCCGCCTCTTCGGTATCGCCGCGGGGACGCGTTCCGGCGATAGGACGTGAGATGACTCGTCGGTCCTGCAGTTGGACCAGCGGCTCAGGAGACGAACCGGCGATCGTGATCTCTGGCAGGTTCAGGTAGTACATGTATGGACTCGGGTTGATCTGGCGGAGAACCCGGTAGAAATCAAAGGGATCTGCCCCCAGCTCGAAATCGAATCGCTGCGCTATCACTGCCTGGAAGATTTCGCCCTGGCGTACTTGCTCCTTGGCAGCAAGAACTGCCGCCTGGTACTCCGCGCCTGACATCGAGCGCTCGATCTCAGGTAACTCCGCGAAACGCGAAGGCGGTGCTGACGCTGCGTAGGGAAGCGGCTCGCCAAGCCTCGCTATCTCCAGAGTGACCCGCTTGCTCGCCGCGTCATAGGCGGACCGCAGGGCTTCGTCACCCTCGCCACGAAGCTGCGCGGTCGCGATATTCTCAAGTACATAGATGCGCTGCTGCCAGTGATCAAAAGCCACGAGCTGGCCAATGAGTTCAAGGACGGCGTCCGGGTAGCCGCGATCATCCGGTGGTGCATCCGGGAGCTGCTCGATCTCGCGGACGACGTCGTAGCCCAGGTAACCCATGAGTCCACCCTGGAGCGGTGGTAGCTCAGGAATTCGGGGCGACTTGCAGGCCCCAAGCAGGACCTCTAGCGCGGCGAGGATCCCCTCGTTGACGGGTATCTCAACAGGAAGGTTCCCCTCAACCTGAATCTCGCTGCCTCGCGCCACGAGGCGAGCGAGAGGGCGTCGTCCAACAAACGAGAAGCGACTCCAGCGTTCGCTCCCCTCGACCGACTCCAAGAGAAATCCGTACCCGTCACCTACAAGTTTGGCGTACGCAGAGACCGGTGTCTCAAGATCTCCAAGCACTTCTCGCCAAACCGGCACCATCGTGTACTCACGAGCAAGCTCAAGAAACTCATCGAAGTCCGGTTTGAGCTCGTCAATCACCCTCGGCCTCGTACAAGCTCTCAAAGAAGCAGCTGTACTCGCCGGTGTGACAGGCTCCGCTGCCCTCCTGTACGACCTTGAACAGCAACGTGTCAACATCACAGTCGTAGTAGCCACTCTGCACGAACTGGCGACTCCCAGAGGTCTCCCCCTTGCACCAGTACTCCTGGCGGGAACGACTCCAGAACCAGGT
>CAYUOD010000165.1:0-6105 GCA_964446225.1 uncultured Acidimicrobiales bacterium
TCCTGGGCGATCTCATCGATCTCATCAACCCCGTCGACGACGTCATGGTCATGAGCCGGCTTGGCTGGTTCATCGGAGATGGGCTTGGTTGTCAGAGTAGGAGCCTTGGGGGCGGGTTCGGGGCGAATCTCGAACGGTCCATCCACGGTCCCTCGGTCATAGTTGCCGTCACCGTCATCGTCGTAGGACACGGTGTTGCGACCGCGATCCAGGATGCCGTCGTCATCGTCGTCATAGCGGGCTCGAGACGTACGTACATGGCGGTCCACTTTGCCGTCATTGTCATCGTCGAGATCGTCTACACGTTCGTGGATCTCGGAGTCGTTGTTGCCGTCGCCATCGGTGTCGATCTCGATGTCGGTGTAGTGCGTGTCGGCTACGCCGTCGCTGTTGGAGTCGACCTCTCGGTCGGTCCGGGTGATTGTGTGGTCGGATACCCCGTCGCCGTCGCGGTCGACAGTGGTTCGGGTGATGGTGTCGTCCACTTTGCCGTCGCCGTTGAGGTCGATCTTGTCGACGGTGACCTCGACGTGGTTGTCGATCTTGCCGTCGTTGTTGTAGTCAAAGTCCCGCACGACTTCTGTGCGGTCCACGACGCCGTCATCGTTGTAGTCGTACTCGCGGCGGACTTCTGTGCCCCCACGGATTGCGGTTGTGGTCTCTTTGAAGCTGGTCATGGCTGATCTCCGACGTTGATTGGTCTGAGATCAGGATGAATCCATGGCGTGAACTGGGCGTGAACCGACCCGAATCCGCTCAGATGCGTAACTCTGGGCGGCCATAGCCGATCCAGTTACGCATCTACGAGAGGAGGGAAGGGACCGGTCGAGCTCGGGGGTGAGTACGAGAGGAGGGAAGGGACGTGGTCGCCTAGTCCCGGTGCATCGCCGCCATGGCTTCGAGTTCGAGGTCCACGTAGGGCTCGCCGCTGACGTCGATAACGACCTCTTTGATCGTGCCGCCCGTGAATGCGAACGGCGCCGAGTAGAGCGAGGTGCTCACCGGGCTGCCGGCATCCTTGCCGATATTCAGGCCGTCGCCCCCGAGCATGAACTTGCCCGGCTGGGTCTTGATGTTGATCTCGCCGACCTTCTGCTCGTTGATGAACAGCGATGCAACGCCGAGCGCACTGTGCTGCGAATCGTTGCCGTCCTTGACGAACGACATACCGAACACCGAGTCGCCTGCGGGCACCTCGATGTCTGAGACCATCTCCTGCTCGTTCTCGCCGAGCCAGTTGTAGAGGTAGTGCAGCTTCGAGTCCTTGATGAACAGGCTGTGGCCCCCGAACCGGCCGCCGTGAGCAAATAGCACACCCTCGGCAGAGCTTGAGTCGATACTGGCAATCGCCGCGATCTTGTAAGAGCGATTACGCACATTCACCGCCGCACCCTCGGGCACCTCCGAAGTGCCAGGACGATACACATAGCGATCCCGTGGCGGCGACAACTGTGGCCGAGGCGTCGTCAACACCTCAACGGCACTGCGATCCTCCAACGGGAAGGCCTGGTACTTGCCGGCCTCGTGATACCAAAGCTGCTTGAGCTGCTCCAGCTTCGCCGGGTGTTCGGCAGCCAGATCGTTGACCTCGCTGCGATCCTCATCCACGTGATAGAGCGCCCATTCGTCCGAGCTGTAGTTGCCCCAGTTGGCGATCGTCGGATGGATCGTGTTGGCCTTCCAGCCCTCGTGATAAATCCCGCGGCTACCCAGCATCGAATAGAACTGCGTCTGCTTCTGCGTTGGAGCAGACGCCTCACCGAAGCTGTAGGCCATGCTCGTGCCCTCAAGAGGCATCTGCGTGTAGCCCTTGACTTCCCCCGGCAGCTCCAAACCCAACAGCTCATAGATCGTCGGCGTCACATCGGTGACGTGACAGTACTGATTGCGAACCTCTCCGCGAGCCTCGATTCCGGCGGGCCAGCTCAAGATGAACGGGTCAGCGATGCCACCGTTCCAGGCGTAACGCTTCCAAAGCTTGAACGGCGTGTTGAACGCCATTGCCCAGCCGACGGCATAGTGGTTGTAGGTCTCGGGTCCACCCAGAACATCGAGATACTTGAGGTTCTCCTCCATGGTGTCTTCCACACCGTTGAAAAACTTGTTCTCATTGACAGAGCCATTAGGTCCACCTTCGCCACTGGCTCCGTTGTCTGAGATAACGACAATGATGGTGTTGTCCAGTTCGCCGATCTCTTCCAGATAGTCGACAACGCGGCCCAACTCGTGGTCGGTGTGCGTAACCATGCCGGCGTACACCTCGCCCATACGGGCAAAGAGCTGCTTCTCGTCGTCGTCCAGAGAATCCCATGGGCGGACTGTGTCGAGCGCGGCCCACGGCTCGCCTTCAGCACTGGTCGCATCCACGAGTGGATTCATTTCAGACAGCTCGGTGTCTGGTGGGACGATGCCCATTTCGATCTGGCGGGCGAGAGTCTCTTCTCGCACCTTCTCGTAACCCTGATCAAACTGCCCCTTGTACTGATCGGCCCACTCGGCAGCCACATGGTGTGGGGCGTGAGCAACACCCGGGCAGTAGTACATGAAGAACGGCTTCTCGGGCGCGATCTGCTTCGCGTCCGAAATGAAGTCGATGGCCTTGTCGGCGATGTCGGTGCTGAAGTGATAGCCGTCTTCGGGTTGGGATGGCTGCTCCACGGGGTGGTTGTCGTGGATGAGGTCCGGGTACCACTGGCTGGTCTCGCCGCCCAGGAATCCGTAGTAGCGCTCGAACCCGCGGCCCAGCGGCCAGTTGCGCTTCGTGGACGCCATGTTCATCTCGTCTTCGGGACAGAGATGCCACTTGCCCAGCATGTAGGTGTTGTAGCCCTGATCCACCAGAACCTCAGCAATGGTGGCCGTCTCAAACGGGATGTGCCCATTGGAGTTCGGGAAACCTGTCGTAGCCTCGCCGATACAGGCCATGCCAACCGTCGTGTGGTTGCGGCCTGTCAGAAGCGACGCCCGGGAAGGTGAGCACAATGCCGTTGTGTGGAACTGGCTGTAGCGCAGTCCCTGGTCAGCGATACGGTCCATCGTCGGTGTCTTGACTGGACCACCGAACGAGTTGAACGCCGAGAACCCGACGTCGTCCCACACGACGTAGAGCACGTTGGGTGCGCCCTTGGCTGGCTTCGGCTGTTCGTACGGGCCCCAGTCGGGCTTGGAGTCGCGAATGTCTTCGTTAATGACGCCTTCGAATCGCTTTGTCATCAGCTTCCCCTGTTCTGTGCACCGGGCCAACTTGTGCTGAACCCCTTGGGAGACTACCCGAGCGTTTCTCAGTTGGATCGGCAACTGATCAGGCTGCAAGGATGGTTACTGAGGCCTTAATGCGCAGAGCCGTGCGGCCACTGAGGGGGAGTACCGAACGTTGAATGCTGCAGCTGTTGACACGAGTCCAAACAGAGCACCTGATGTCGACGTCGTCGTGGTTGGCGCGGGCTTCTCGGGCCTCTACTTACTGCACCGACTACGCGCGATGGGCTTCTCAGCGCGCGTATTTGAAGCGGCGAACGACGTTGGTGGTACCTGGTATTGGAATCGTTATCCGGGTGCCCGCTGCGATGTACAGAGCATCGACTACTCCTACAGCTTCGACGACGAGCTGCAGTCCGAATGGCAGTGGTCAGAGAAGTACGCCACCCAGCCGGAGATTCTGCGTTATCTGAACCATGTTGCTGATCGCCTCGACCTGCGCCGTGACATCACCTTCTCGACGCGCGTTGACAGCGCCACATGGGACGAGGACAGCGACTTTTGGCGGCTGCGCACGAGCGCTGGCAACGAGGTCAGTTGCCGCTTCTATGTGATGGCCACCGGCTGCTTGTCGCTGCCGAAGACCCCAGACATTCCCGGCATTGGGCGGTTTGCCGGACCTCTTTATTCGACAAGTCAGTGGCCTCATGAGGAGGTCGACTTCACGGGCATGCGGGTGGCAGTCATTGGTACCGGTTCCTCAGGAATTCAGTCGATTCCTTTGATTGCCCAGCAGGCAGCAGAGCTCACCGTCTTTCAGCGCACCCCCAACTTCTCGTTCCCCGCCCACAACGGGCCGGTACCCGACGACAAGCTCGCTGACTTCGCCCGTGACCATCACGAGTACCGCGAGGCTGCCAAGGTCTCAGGCGGCGGCGTCACGAAGGAACTCGTTGAAGTCGGGGCCATGCAGGTTTCGGCTGATGAACGTCAGGCCCGCTACGAAGAGGTCTGGGCGGCCGGTGACCTGTTTCAGATTACGGGCGCGTTTAATGACATCCTTTCGAACCTGGAGTCCAACGCCACGTTCGCGGACT
Organism: uncultured Acidimicrobiales bacterium; assembly: GCA_964446225.1. Taxonomy (GTDB): domain Bacteria; phylum Actinomycetota; class Acidimicrobiia; order Acidimicrobiales; family Poriferisodalaceae; genus CAYUOD01. The sequence goes on from CAYUOD010000165.1 coordinate 4,296, forward strand.
TCGTGCGCGCCAAGATCCGAGCCACGGTTGATGACCCTCAAACGGCTGAGCTGTTGTGTCCGACCAGCTACCCGGTTGGCACGAAGCGGCCATGTCTGGATTCCAACTATTTCGAGACGTTCAACCTGGATCACGTACGTTTGCGCGATCTGCGCGCCGATCCCATCGTCTCGGTCACCGAGACCGGCATCGAAACCACTTCTGAGTCCTACGAGTTTGACGCGATAGTGCTGGCCACCGGGTTCGACGCAATGACGGGCGCATTAGTTGCCGTCAACATCGAAGGGCGCAACGGTCTTACGCTCAAGCAGAAGTGGGCCGCTGGGCCGCAGACCTATCTCGGTCTGACCGCGGTTGGATTTCCGAACTTCTTTGCGATCACCGGTCCTGGTAGTCCGTCGGTCTTGTCCAACATGGTCGTCTCCATCGAGCAGCACGTGGACTGGATCTGCGCTGTTCTGGAACACATGCAATATGAGGATCTTCAGGTGATTGAACCCACCGAGACCGCTGAAGCGGGCTGGGTCGAACATGTCAACGACTTCGCCGATCTCACCCTGTTTTCGAAGGCCAACTCCTGGTACATGGGAGCCAATGTTCCTGGCAAGACACGGGTGTTTCTGCCTTACATCGGTGGTGTCGGCAGGTATCGCGAGACGTGTGACGAGGTAGCGAACCGCGACTACCTGGGCTTTACGTTCAGCGGTGTGGACAAGTCCCGTTGTAACGACGGTGTTGTCTGCAGGTTGAAGCCCGATGTGGCCCTCATGCTTGAGTTCATGAAACTTCTGGAGCTTCCCGAGTTGCAGACCCTCTCACCAGTTGAGGCTCGTGCATTCGTCGAACAGATGTCGGCCGCCCGACCCCCGGGTCCAGACATCGGCGAGATCGAAGATGGAGTGCTGCTTGGTGCTGCGGGCGATCTGAACTACCGGTTGTATCGCCCCGAGAGCCCCGGGCCTCACCCCATCGTGGTCTACTTTCACGGCGGAGGCTGGGTCTTCGGCGGGCCGGACTCAGACGATCCCCTTTGTCGAGACCTCTGCGACCGGTCCGGCGCGATCATTCTGTCAGTTGGCTACCGCCATGCACCTGAGGACCCGTTTCCCGCACCGGTCAACGACGGCTTCGCGGCGGTGAAATGGGTCGCGGAGAACGCTGAAGCACTCGGTGCAATCCCAGGCCAACTGGCTGTGGGTGGATGGAGTGCCGGCGGCAATATCGCAGCCGTTGTATGCCACATGGCCAGGGACGCTGGAGGCCCGCACATCGCGGGTCAGGTACTGCTCAATCCAGCCACTGACTGCGACTTCACGCGTCCGTCCTATACCGAGAACGCCGAGGGATTCGCATTGACGCGCGCGGTGATGGAGTGGTTCTGGGACCATCACGCCAATAAGTCTGAACGGGAAGACCCCAGAGCCTCGCCGCTGCGTGCCACCGATCTAGCGCGCCTACCACCCGCGCTTGTGATCACGAGCGAATTTGATCCCCTCAGAGACGAAGGCGATGCCTACGCCAGAGCGCTGCGGTCAGCCGGGGTGGACGTGCAACATCTCGCGTGCCCCGGACAGATCCACACCTCTATACAAGCCGTGGATGTGATCCCCTCAGGCGAGGCAGCGCGCGTACAGATGGCAGACGCAATTCGCCGGTTTTTTGGGCGTTTAGACCCATGATGAGGTGACGAAGGTCCATGGTACGCTGACCTGAACTTCCATACCGTAAATACCGGATGAACGCACATTTGGCGGATCCAGAATACGGAGACGAGGAGTCACGATGGACGTAGGACAGAAACGGTTTGTGA
>CAYUOD010000166.1:0-6092 GCA_964446225.1 uncultured Acidimicrobiales bacterium
CGTAGCACTACACGTTTCCGTGGAACTCGAAGCTCAGCGTGTTCTTGTGCAACACGGGGAAGTGATAGGTCTCACCAAAGGTGTCCATTGCAAACTTCCAGTTGCACGCAACGTCGTAGCTGTCACTGGCGAGATACTCAAGTTCACCCAGGTTCCAGTGCCCCAGTTCATTCGAAAGTTCATTACCCAGAAGGGCCGCAACGTCGAGTTCGCCTCTCGGGTCTGCGTGAACCCATAGGAGACCGTGAGCTTCGACGCTGGGCAGTTCCACGAGACCAAGACACGCGGTATCGGTGATACCCACGTGTTCCTGTTTCGGTAGGCCGACAAGCGCACCGTCCGTGGCGTAGGTCCAGTTGTGGAACGGGCAGACGAACCTGCGCGTCTGACCTCTTGGCAACTCTTCGAGGATGACCCCACGGTGGCGGCATGTGTTTATGAATGCTCTGAAGGTGCCTGCCTCGTCTCTGGTTGCGAGGATAGGCACGCTAAGTTCGTTCATGGTCATGAAGGAACCAGCCTCAGGAAGATCCCCGGACAACCCGATGAGCTGAGGTCGACGCTCAAAGAGCTCCTGCAGTTCGTGGTCAGCGTGATCTGCATCGACATAGACGGAGGTGGGGTTTTCCCTAATGCCACCGGCGTCCACCGTTGTTGCGGAGTCAAGGAATGCAAGCATCTCCTTGATAGATCGGATCTGTTCCTCACGTTCCATGCCACACCTACCCTCTGCCTCGGAGGATAGTGATATCGCTGCACAGTTGCCACAGAGAGCGTCGGAAATTGACAATTTCGGGAACCAGACCCGCAGTGTCGTGCGTCACACCTGTCAAGAAGCCGATCCTTGGGGTGAGTATGTCGAAATCTATTGTTGTCCTTGTTGCGTTGATCTTTGTGGCAGCCGCTTGCGGTGACGCCGCCGGGGAAAGCGGAGGCCAATCCGGCGGTGTGGTCACGACTACGACTGCGCTCCGCGAGACCGTGCCTGCCAGTGGCACAGGTTGGATTGACGGTGAGCCGGAGTGGTTCGGCGAAGATCTGGATGTAGATGTCGCGGCACCCGCTGGTGAACGGGGGTTTGAGGATGAGGCCATGTCTTCGCCTGACACCTTGGCCATGGCCGAGGGGACCGTGCCAGCCGACTCGGAGATCGTGACCGCTGGCCTGAGTGGCGGATCCATCGATGACAACGAGGACTTCGTCGGCTATCTCGCCTATCGGGAGCGAGTGGAGCAGCTTGGAATTCCCGTGCGGAGTATCGAGGTCTCGGGCAGGATAGTTGCATCGGTCGTGGGTTCCACTGGCTTGCCCGTATCAGGTGCTGCGGTCAGCTTTAGTCAGGGTGAGGTGAAGCGCACCCTGCGGACCACAGCGGACGGCACCGCCCGGTTCTATCCGGTGAGCAGTGAGCCTGTAGATGTGGCGTCGGGCGACGTGTCCGTTGAAACTGTGCCTGGCAGTGACGTGGAGCTCACAGTGGATACCGCGGGCGGCGCGGCGACCCCGATGCCACTGGACGTCGTATTTCTCCTCGACGCCACCGGCTCAATGGGGGATGAGATTGATCAGCTCAAAGCCACTATCTCAGAGGTGGCCAAGCGGATAAGCGAGCTGCCTGCTCAGCCGGACGTGCGCTTCGGAATGACTCTCTACCGGGATCTCGACGACACCTTCGTGACGAGCACCTTCGATCTCACCAATGACATAGCGGCCTTCGACTTGGCACTTGCTGCTGTGGTTGCGGATGGTGGAGGAGATTATCCAGAGGCGCTCGATGAAGGGTTGTCCGCTGCGCTCAGTGAGCCGAATTGGCGAGATCCTGCGACCGCGATACAGCTGGTCTTTCTCGTCGCTGACGCCCCGCCCCAGGTGTCCCGCAACGTGCAGTCTCCCTACACCGAGTCCATGCGTGTTGCCGCCGAGCGCGGTATCAAGATCTTTCCGGTCTCGTCGTCAGGCACCGATGACCAGACCGAGTACATCTTCCGTCAGTTCGCCCAGTACACGGGCGGACGCTACGTCTTCCTCACCTATGGTGCGGCTGGCCGTGCGACGGGGGAGGCGAGCGACATTAGCGAGGTGGACTACGAAGAACTTGCGCTGAACGATCTCATTGTTCGCCTGGTCGCTGAAGAGCTGGCAGACCTCACTGGCGACGGGACCATCGTTCCCAAGCCATCGACCACGACAAGCGTCCCGAATCCGAACGAGAACTGAGGCTACTCGGACGCCAAGATCTGGTCGATGACGGCCATGTTGGCGACTGCGTCACTCGGTTGGAGAGGTACGGGTGTTCCGTTGATAATCGCCTCGGCGAACAAGTGCGCCTGGATGGTGTAGTGATTCGCGGGCGGGAAAGTGATGATCTTGGAGTCCTCAGGCCCGAGCGGGCGTAGGCCGGACGTGACCGTGATGTGTGACTCCGCGTCTGGCGCCGGATTGAACGGAAGTTCGATTTCGATTTCACCCTGGCTACCGATAATGAGGACGCGCTGGTCGGGATGGAGTTGAGTTCCGCAGGTGAACGTCGACTGGCCTCCGCCCGGAAACCCAAGTACCGCTGAGGTAAGTATGTCGACACCGAAGTCCGGGTCCAGATGCACGCTCGACTGGACCGATGTCGGTTCTGTGCCGAACAACATTCGACTCAGGTTGATGCTGTAGCACCCGATGTCCATGAGGGCCCCACCTCCCATCTCGGGGAAATTCCGGATGTTGGCGGGATCCCGATTGAAGTAGGAGAAGACGCTCTGCACTGCCCGGAGCTCGCCAATGTCTCCTTGGCTCAGTAGGTCAAGGGCCTTCACCCAAGCTGGATGCATTCGGTACATGAAGGCTTCCATCAGAAGCACCCTTGCCGCGGCGCAGCCGTCAATCATCTCTTGTGCCTGGCTCGCATTCATGGCGAGGGGCTTCTCACACAGCACGTGTTTACCGGCCTGTGCGGCCTTGAGTGTCCATTCGGCGTGGAGATGATTCGGCACCGGGACATATACGGCATCGACCTCAGGATCGTGAATGAGTTCCGCGTAGGTGCCGTAACTGCGGGGTATACCGAGATCTTCAGCCACCGCATGAGCGCGCTCCGAGTCTCGGGAGGCAATCGCGACCACTTCGCAGTTTGTGGCAGCCTGGGTCGCCGGGATGACCTGCTGCCGTCCGATCTTGGCAGTACTGAGAATCCCCCAGCGGACTTTGTTCATGGTGTCGCTTTCCATTGGCTGATCGAAGTGTACGTAACGTCGCCTGTTGAGTGGTGCGTCTGCTGTGACAGACTGCGGCGCGGAGGCATGAATGACTGACCACGAAACGACTATCTACACCGCGCGACGTGTGATCACCATGAACCCAGCGCAGCCGTTCGCTGAGGCTGTTGCCTGTCGTGACGGACGCATTCTTGGCGTCGGGTCGCTCAGTGACCTGCAAGGGTGGGGAGATGCGACGCTTGACGAGACCTTCACCGATCATGTGATTCTTCCTGGGTTCGTCGAGGCACACGCACATGTGATGGCTGGTGCCATGTGGCAGTACTGCTACGTCGGGTACTTCGACCGGGTCGACCCGAACGGGCTGCGTTGGCCGGGCTGCCGCAGTATCGACGAGGTGCTTGAGCGGTTGGCCGATGCAGCCCTGGACATGGCAGATGCTTCCGAGCATCTCATTGCCTGGGGCCTGGATCCGATCTACTTCCCGGAGGAGCGTCTGCTTGCGCATCACCTCGATAGCGTGTCGGCAGAACGGCCTATCTTTGTCTTCCACGCGAGCGCCCACCTGGCAACGGTGAACACGGCGATGATGCGGCGTTGTGACATCACTTCGCAGACTCCCACCCCGGGAGTCGCGCGGTATGGCGACGGCTCGCCCAACGGCGAACTGCAGGAACCCGCTGCGATGATGCTTGCACGGGATGCGTTTCGCGCGCTCACCGCCTCAATCCGACTCCCGGAGGCGAAGTGGGGATCTGCATACGAGGCTCGTAACGCCGGCCACACTCTCATCGCCGACCTAGGCACGACGCGTCTCAGCGATGAGCGTCAGGTGATCGCATGGAGAGAGGCAACCGACGACCCGACCTTCCCTGTTCGTGTGGCTGTGGCCGTGTCGAGTCTTTCGGGTGGAACCAGTGACGCGGCCGAACTTGCGGGCCTTGCTGTCCGACTCAAAGATCAGAGTACTGACAAGCTGCATTTCGGAGTGATCAAGCTGGTCCTGGATGGCTCGCCTCAGGGATTCACCGCACGAATCAGCTGGCCGCATTACTACAAGGCGCCAGATGGACATCCAGGTAACGGCCTCTGGCTCATTCCACCCGAGCAAATGCCTGAGATTGTTTCCGCCTTCCATGAGGCCGGATTGACCGTGCATTGTCACTGCAACGGCGATGAGGCTGCTGAGGTATTTATCGATGCCGTCGAACAGGCCCTTGAGCGATACCCGCGGTGGGATCACCGTCACACAGTCCAACATTCTCAGTTCACGACTCCGGCACAGTACAAACGCATGGCTGCTTTGGGTATGTGTGCGAACATCTTCAGCAATCACCTCTACTACTGGGGCGATCAGCACCGGACACAGACAGTGGGCCCTGAGCGAGCCGCCGGGATGGATGCCTGCGGGACAGCCCTTCGCAGTGGCGTGTCGTTCTCGGTGCACTCTGATGCACCGATCACTCCGCTGGGCCATCTACACACAGCCTGGTGTGCGGTGATGCGACAGACAGCGAGCGGCCATGTACTCGGCCCGAACGAGCGGATCTCGGTGCGGGACGCTCTGGCAGCGATCACGATCGACGCGGCGTTTCAACTCAAACTGGACCATCTGGTTGGTTCTCTTGAGGCGGGCAAGTTCGCAGACTTCGCCGTGCTCGAGCAGGATCCTCTGGAGGTCGAACCCGAGGACCTCGCCAGCATCGGCGTCTGGGGCACTGTGCTCGGGGGAGTGCCGTTTCCCGCTGCTCAGCCAGCCTGAAATGGGTGAGCCGATTGCAGTCACGGTGGTGGGTGGATACCTCGGCGCGGGCAAGACCACGCTGTTGAACCACATTCTGAGAGCGTCTCCCGAGCGTGTTGCGGTACTGGTGAACGACTTCGGGTCCATCAACATTGATGAGGACCTCATTATCGCCTCTGAGGATGACAAGATCACTCTCGCGAACGGGTGCATCTGCTGCAGTCTGGCGGACGGCTTTGCTGCGGCACTGGACACGCTGCTTGAGGCGGCTGACCCACCCAGCCGTCTTGTCATCGAGGCGAGCGGAGTTGGAGATCCGCTACAGATTGCTGCCTACGGCCATCTCCCGGGCCTTCGTCTGGACCTCATTATCGTCGTTGCGGACGCAGAGGCAGTTAGGACACAGGCCAGCGATCGCTATGTCGGAGACGTTGTCAAACAGCAACTCGCAGCAGCTGATGTCGTACTGCTGAACAAGGTTGATCTCCTGGAATCGCCAGACCTCGAGGTACTTGTCGCCTGGATCGCCGACGCCGCACCTAGGGCGGCAATCGTAAAGACCGTCCAGTCGCGCCTGCCAATGGAGGCAATCGTCGACGTGCAGGCAGCGGACTTCTCGTCTGCAACCGCACCCACAGCTGCCGGGGTGCCCACGCCAGCGCCCGCGGCAGATCGTTTTGAGTCATGGACCTACGAGTCGGCGGATCCGGTGGATCGAAGCTACCTCGTCGCCACCCTCGCAGAGCTTCCGTCGGGCATCGTACGCGTGAAGGGCATAGTGCGGTTCCACGATCAACCCGAGACCTGGTTTGTGGTGCAGGTGGCTGGACGGCAGCAGTCGATCGAACCCATCGAGCCCACCGAGTCTGTGGGGCCCAAGACAGGCACGCCCGATGAGCCGGTGCTGCCGCCAGCCCACCGCCCTTCACGCCTCGTCGCCATAGGCCTGCTTGGTACGGCCCAGCCTCACTGGCTAGCCGAGGCGCTGTCGCCTGAGCCAGACCGGTAGTCGGCGCGCCGGGCTGCCCGCCAGCGCCGATTGCCAGGGTGGTTCGAGGTTGATGGTTGTGTCGGTGTGTTTGGTGAGGGTCCAGTGTGAGGTGTGGTGGATGTCGCAGTATTCGAATGGGATCTCGTAGCCC
>CAYUOD010000167.1:0-3669 GCA_964446225.1 uncultured Acidimicrobiales bacterium
AGGGGCTTGAGATGGCCGAGATGCCCATACAGCTTGTTGTCGGCGTTCTCTCGGATGCAACAGGTGTTGAGCACGATGACATCGGCCTCAGCCGCAGCGCCGACTTCCTCCATGCCATCGGCATCAAGGAGTCCGGCGATGCGCTCAGAGTCGTGTTCATTCATCTGACACCCGAAGGTGCGCACATAGAACTTTCGGGTCACCCCTCTAGATTATTCGCTTTCAGCCAACTGCGGTTCTCACAGTGGGCAAAGACATCAATCCAGGGTGATCGGTGCATCATCGGCGTCGGAGAAGTCTTCTGGAGGGGCCACGTCCTCCCCGATCCCAACGGCCGCACGCACCTTGGTATCGATCTCCATCATCAGCTCAGGGTTCTCCATCAAGAAGGCCTTCGCCTTCTCTCGCCCCTGGCCCAACTGCTCGCCTGCGTAGGTGTACCAGGCGCCCGATTTCTGCACAATGCTCTGGTCAACGCCGATATCAAGCACAGAACCTTCACGGCTGATGCCCTTGCCGTACATGATGTCAAACTCGGCCTGCTTAAAGGGCGGCGCCACCTTGTTCTTCACGACCTTGACCCGGGTGCGGTTACCAACAACGTCGGTGCCGTCCTTGATTGCCTCGATGCGACGAATATCCATGCGTACCGATGAGTAGAACTTCAGCGCACGCCCACCTGGAGTGGTCTCCGGCGAACCAAACATGACACCGATCTTCTCGCGCAGCTGATTGATGAAGATCACGACCGTATTGGTCTTGCTGATCGTGCCTGTGAGTTTGCGCAGTGCCTGGGACATGAGACGTGCCTGGAGGCCGACATGGGACTGACCCATCTCGCCTTCGATCTCAACTCGTGGTGTCAGCGCAGCAACCGAGTCGATCACGATGACATCCAACGAACCCGAACGCACGAGCATGTCGCAAATCTCAAGCGCCTGCTCACCTGTGTCCGGCTGGGAAATGAGCAGCTCGTCGATATCCACCCCGATGGCGCGGGCGTACTTGGGGTCGAGGGCATGCTCGGCGTCGATAAATGCGCAAATACCTCCGTTGCGCTGGGCCTCAGCCACGATGTGGATAGCCAGCGTCGTCTTTCCTGAGGCCTCTGGGCCAAAGATCTCAATCACGCGACCACGCGGCACACCACCTATGCCAAGCGCGATATCGATGGCGAGCCCGCCCGTGGAGATGGACTCGATGTCGCGGATATCGGTATCGCCCATCCTCATGACCGAGCCCTTGCCAAACTGCTTGTCGATCTGGGAGAGAGCCATATCGAGAGCCTTATTTCGATCCACGGTGTGATCCTTTCAAGAAGTTTGGGACCGTTGTACGGACTGCACTGGGCAGGCCATTACTGGTCCTATCGATCAAGCAAACCCTACGAAGGGGGTGTGACAAGACTTTCTGCTTGGGTTCAATCTAGCTCCGAACGCCTGTTCGCTCAAGCACCGAACACAGGTTCTAGTGAAAATCTTCTGCGATCTCGGTCATAAAGCAGTCAAGAATGTCTCTGCGCTCGGCTCCGACGCCCAAGTTGAAGCAAGGAATGATGATCTCATCAAGACCTGCCTCGGCGTAATTACCAATGATGTCCCGTAGTTGCTCGACAGATCCCCGCATGGTCGCTGGAACTTCGCGCGCCTCGGGATTCTCCTGTGGACCATCGGTGATGTCGATCATGACCGCCGCTGAACGGTCGACGCTCTTGGGGTCCCTGCCCACGGCCTCGCAATGGGCGTCCAAAACGGCCATCTTCTGTACGAGACGCGACGGCAGACCCCATACATTCCATTCATCTGCGTACTTGGCAGCAATACGCATCGTGCGCTTCTCACCGCCACCGGCGATCATCAGACGTGGAGCGGTCTCGTGGCCTTTTGGCTCGAGCGGAGCATCAACAAGTTGATAATGCTCGCCGTCGAAGTCGGACTTGTCGTTTGCGAAGAGCTGCGTGATGACCTGGGCTGCTTCCTCGAGCCGGTCCATGCGCCAACCCACGGTCTTGTATTCGAGTCCGTAGGCGGTGTGCTCGTTTTCCTGCCAGCCGGCGCCGATGCCGAGCACGACACGTCCGCCGGAGATGACATCCACGCTTGAAGCAATGTTGGCCAGCAGCGTGGGGTGCCGATAGGTGTTGCCGCACACAAGATTGCCCAGACGCACATCAGGCACTGCCATCGCCAGTGCGGCCATCACCGCCCAGCACTCAAGCTTGCCGCCACTGGTGTCTTCCTCGTTGGGCATGAAATGGTCTTCTACCCAGATGCCATCCCAGCCGGTTGCCGCGGCGTAGCGACTGCCCTCAAGCAGTTCGTTCCATGTCTGATCTGAGGTTCCTGGCCAGTATCCGAAGCGCATGGAGCTATTCTTCCACCCGACTGGTCATAGGTGCGTAACTCTCGGGGGCCATAGCCAACCCAGTTACGCATCTACAGAGCAGGTTCATAGGTGCGTAACTCTCGGGGGCCATAGCCAACCCAGTTACGCATCTAGGAAAGAGGAGAGGTCAGTCCAGGCGGGTGGACAGCGAGAGGCCGAAGTCGCCGTGGCTGTCGGTCCACCAGTGCTGCATCGTCAGTCCGGCCGTAGCCAGTTCAGCTGCGATCGACTCCTGGCAGAACTTACAGCTGATCTCGGTGCGCATCATCTCGCCCTCGGCAAAAGTCACGTCCATCTCTAGGTCACCCAGATGGACTGCTTGATCGCGCAGCGAGCGCAGGTGCATCTCGATGCGCTCATGGTCTGGATTCCAGAGCGCCACGTGCTCGAACCCGTCCAGATCGAAGTCGCCGTCCAGTTCGCGGTTCAACACCCGCAACATGTTGAGGTTGAAGTCAGCAGTGACGCCCGCAGCATCGTCGTAGGCGGCGACAAGCCGGGTTGGATCCTTCACGATGTCGGTACCCAAAAGCAGCGAGTCGCCAGGATTCATCGTGGCAACCAACTGGGTGAGAAATTGCGCCCGGTCGACCTCATCCAGGTTGCCGATGGTGCCGCCCAGGAAGATGAACATGCGCTTGCCTTCACGGGGGATCTCTCCCAGGTGGCGCTCGAAGTCGCCAACCACCCCATGAACACCGACGTCAGGCCAACGATTGGCGATTGATGCTGCCGCCTGGGCCAGCGTCGCAGCACTTACGTCGAAGGGAACGAATCGTTGGAGGAGACCCTCGCTGTCGAAAGCCGACAGCAACAGCATCGTCTTGAGGGAGGTACCCGAGCCCAACTCCACAAGCGTGTCAGCCTGTGCAAGCCGGGCTATTTCTGAGGCACTCTGCTCGAGGATCTCGCGTTCGCGTCTGGTCGGGTAGTACTCCTCGACCTTGGTGATCTCCTCAAAGAGTTCGCTGCCCCGATCGTCGTAGAAGTACTTCGGGGGAAGGACCTTTGGCTCGCGGCCCAGTCCCGAGCGCACGTCGGCATACAACGAGCGACGGAAGTCGTCCTCGTTCAGGTGAACCTCGATATCAGGTCCTGTCATTGCTCATCCTCTTCGTCTGCAAGTTCTGCGAGCAGAACCTTGCGCAGCAAGCTGAGTGTTCCGATTACTGCAAACTCTCGTACAAGCTCACGGCTTCCTCTGATGCCAAGCTGACTCCCGGTTGACCCGTTCTCAGTGGCAATACCAACGAACACCGTACCGGGACGTTGCCCTTCTGCCTC
>CAYUOD010000167.1:3769-6076 GCA_964446225.1 uncultured Acidimicrobiales bacterium
GCAGTGCCGGGCATCTGCTCGATCGTGCGAGCTCCGACCGGCACCTCGGCCTGGCGCAAGTTGTTCATCGGCATACTGCGGCCAAAGTCAGCGAAACGTTTCTCTATACGAGCGACGATCTCCTCATCCATCTCGAGCTCGACACCCATCACTGCGGCGATCACGTCACGCGTGATGTCGTCCTGGGTGGGACCCAAACCACCGCACATGATCACTGCATCGCTGCGGCTCAGTGCCAACTCGATGCTCTGTGCAATACGATCCGGGTTGTCGCCCACCTTGGTCTGGAAATGCGAGTTGATGCCACGAGCAGCCAACTGCTCACCAATCCACGACGAATTCGTGTCTATGACCTGACCCAGGAGCAGTTCACTACCAACAGCAATTACTTCACAACGCATATCTACTCCCGGACCAAAATGAACGTTACTGAGGATCTGCCGGCACGGGCTGCGCGCCAGCTCCTCTGAGATAGTCGTAGCCCGTGTAGAGCGTGAGTCCCGCGGCAATCCACAACGTCCAGCCAGCCAACCGCGGCACATTTTCGGCCGTGTAGGGCAATAGAGCGAAGCCGACCGCCAACCCCTGGGTCACGACCTTCACCTTGGCCAACCAGACCGCTGGCACTGTTATTCCCTTGCGACTCACCACCGAGCGGTACACGCTTATCGCGACCTCGCGAACTGCAATGAGACTCACGGGCAACCACCAGAAGCTCCCGATCGCGACGAGCGTGAACATGGCTCCCAGGACAAGAATCTTGTCTGCCAGAGGATCAAGGAATGCACCAGACGTCGTGCGGCCATGTCGACGGGCGAGGTAGCCGTCGACGCCATCACTCCATGTGAGCACCGTCCACAGAAGCACCGCGGCAATCGATGGACCATCGCGGTCCACGATGAGCCAGAGCAACGGCGCAGTAAACAGAATCCGGGCGAACGAGACCATGTTCGCCGGAGTCAAAACCGCGTTGGGTCCATAGGAAGCGTCTGTCATGAAATTTTGGCGCCGTCGGCAACAAGGTCTGGACCCATCGCCTCGACAATAGTTACCTCGTGCATCTCACCGACGGTCAATGCCGAATCGACGTGAATTATTCCGTCAATCTCAGGCGCCTCGTGCACAGACCTGCCAACTCCGGGCTCATCGACGAGCACCTCGAGGCGGGTGTCCACGAACCGGTCGCGGCGCCTGGCGGTGATGGAGTCCTGCAAAGAGGTGAGCTCGGTAAGCCTCTGCTTGATGAGCTCTGGTGAGATGTGGGCGTCGAGTCCGTGGGCGTACGTGCCTTCTTCATCGCTGTAGGCAAAGAAACCGCACCAGTCCAACTGCATCTCCTCAACAAACTGCAGCAGCAACTCGTGATCGTCCTCTGTCTCACCCGGATAGCCAACAATGAAGTTAGAGCGCATCGTCGATTCTGGCTCGAGCTCTCTGATGCGGGCAATGCTCGCCGCGTACTTGTCGCCGTCGCCCCAGCGCCTCATTCGTTTCACCAACGGGCGCGAAACGTGCTGTAGCGACAGGTCGAAATAGGGAACCCCGGTGGCCAGAATCGTCTCTATAAGTGACTCAGTGAGTTCGGACGGATAGAGATAGAGCAAGCGCACTCGATCCACCTGTTCGGCCACCTTGCGCACGAGGGGCTCAAAGGGAACCGGTTCATCCAGATCCTTGCCGTAGCGTGCTAGATCCTGCGCGACGAGAACGATCTCGCGGGCTCCCAGCTGGTCGACTTCCTCGAGAATGGAAGCCATGGACCGCGAGCGCTGCTTGCCTCGGAACGAGGGAATGGCGCAGAATCCACACTTGCGGTCGCAGCCCTCCGCGATCTTTATGTAGGCCCAGGGAGCTGTCGCAGCTGGTCGAGGCAGGTTGAGCAGATCAAAGTCTGGCAGCGGCGCAGAAACGAGGCTGAGGCCAGGACTGTCAACGCGCTTGCCTTGGGCGAGATTGACCGACTTGTTGAAGCCAGTGACGGCATCCACCTCAGGTAACGCTTCGGCCAGTTCTCCGCCGTAGCGCTCGGCCATGCAGCCGGTCACCACAAGCTTGGCGCCGTCTTTGCGGTCATCGCCGAGCTGCAGAATTGTATCGATGGACTCCTGGCGAGCCTCTTCGATGAACGCACACGTGTTCACGACAACGAGATCAGCTTCTTCGGCGCTGCTGGCTTCCACGAGTCCATCTCGGACGAGGCTGCCAACAAGCTTGTCGCTGTCTACTTGGTTCTTGGGACACCCGAGGGTTTCGACCCAGTACTGCTCTGTCATGGTCCCTCTAGGATACGCCCTCTGCCCCATCGAC
>CAYUOD010000168.1:0-6032 GCA_964446225.1 uncultured Acidimicrobiales bacterium
TCTTCGGTCGCCAGGGGGCAGGAAAGGGCACGCAGTGCGCGCGCTTGTCTGAGCATTATCAGATCACCCACGTCTCTACCGGTGACATGTTGCGCGGCGCGGCCGATGCCGGCACTCCCTTCGGGCTTCAGGCCAAGGAGATCATGGATCGTGGCGAACTGGTGCCAGATGACGTGATGATTGGTCTCGTGAATGAGCGGCTCCATGAAGATGACTGCTCACACGGATTTCTTCTCGACGGCTTTCCGCGCACGCTCGACCAGGTAGACGCACTTGAAGAACTGCTTGCGCCAGCTTCGGTGCAACTCGCTCTGAATCTGGATGTTCCTGAGGACGTCGTGATGGATCGCATGCTCGCACGAGGCCGAGAGGACGACACGCCGGACGCAATTCGCAAACGTCTCGACCTGTATGAGGCGCAGACAGCTCCGCTGTTGCACTGGTACTCAGACCGTGATCTTGCTCTTCGTATTGACGGTGTTGGGACCGAAGACGAAGTCGCGCAACGCCTCGTGAACGCGATCGACAGTTTCCTGCAGTTAGAGAATTCATGATCAATGCCGCGAAAAGTGGATCGACCCTTCGTGGGTACGGTAGGCTAGTTCGTCGGCTACATAGCCCCACCTGCATCGGGTTCTTATAGAGCAGATGTATCAAAGCAGTACTGCGACCACTCGGTCGCGAACGTAAGGAAAAACCCCTGGTAAAAGCAAAAGAAGACGCGATTGTGCTGGAAGGAAAGGTCATTGAACCTCTCCCAAACGCAATGTTCCGGGTCGAACTGGACAATGGCCACAGTGTGCTGGCCCACATATCAGGAAAGATGCGCATGCACTACATCCGCATCCTGCCTGGCGACCGCGTCCAAGTTGAGCTGACGCCATACGACCTCACACGCGGTCGTATTACCTACCGCTACAAGTAACCCCCCACGCACGAGACTCGTCTCGTAACAGGACCCAAGATGGTCCGCCGACACAAAGACCTGAGAACAATGAAAGTCCGACCGAGCGTCAAGAAGATGTGCGATAAGTGCCGAGTCATTCGGCGTAATCGCCGCGTGATGGTGATCTGCTCGAATCCCCGTCACAAGCAGCGACAGGGATAGGACCCAGAGGAACCAATGGCACGAATAGCTGGCATCGATATTCCCCGCGACAAGCGAGTAGTGATTTCACTCACTTATCTGTATGGCGTGGGTAACACCACCGCACAGAACCTCTGTGAGGCACTCAAAATTGATCCGTCGACACGAGTACGTGATCTGACGGACGAAGAAGTTGCGAACATTCGCGGCTTCGTAGACGCCAACCTCAAGGTCGAGGGCGATCTGCGCCGCGACGTAGCGCAGGACATCAAGCGCAAGATTGAGATTGGCTGCTACCAGGGCATCCGTCACCGCCGTGGGCTTCCTGTCCACGGACAGCGGACTCACACCAATGCACGCACTCGCAAGGGGCCGCGGAAGACCGTGGCCGGCAAGAAAAAAGTACTCCGGAAGTAGAGGCTGTCCCAGATGGCAAAACCAGCTCCTGGGGGTCGTCGCCCCCGCCGTCGCGAACGCAAGAACGTTACGCACGGAATCGCTCATGTGAAGAGCTCATTCAACAATACGATTATCACCATCAGCGACCTACAGGGCAATGTCCTCGCATGGGAGTCTGCTGGTGGCGTCGGTTTCAAGGGTTCGCGTAAGTCAACGCCTTACGCCGCTCAGCAAGCAGCAGAGAACGCTGCGCGCCGTGCCATGGAGCAGGGCGTCCGCAAGGTGGATGTCGAAGTGAAGGGTCCAGGGTCCGGTCGTGAGACCGCCATCCGATCTCTTCAGAACGCAGGCATCGAAGTGACCGGCATCAAGGACGTCACTCCGATCCCACATAACGGGTGCCGACCTCCCAAGCGGCGGAGGCAGTAACGATGGCTCGATACACCGGACCGAAAGCACGCGTCGCGCGTCGACTCGGAGTAAATATCTGGGGCACCAAGCGCGAGACAACAGCGCTTGACCGTCGCGCCTACCCACCAGGAGACCACGGCCGTACGCGTCGTCGTAACCAGTCCGAGTACCTGGTTCAGCTGCAGGAAAAGCAGAAGGCCCGCTACATGTACGGCGTGCTCGAGAAGCAGTTCCGCAACTACTACGCCGAGGCCACCCGTTCCAAGGGTGTCACCGGCGAATCGCTACTCATCATGCTTGAGTCTCGGCTCGACAACGTTGTATACCGTGCCGGATGGGGATCAACCCGTCCCCAAGCGCGCCAGTTCGTGAACCACGGTCATATCAACGTGAACGGTCGCAAAGTCGATATCGCAAGCTTCCGTGTACGCAAGGGCGACGTCGTTGAGTTGCGGGCCAAGACCCGTGAGATGACCCCCATCGTGTGGAACATGGATGTGCTCGACCGCACCGTACCCGCATGGCTTGAGGCCGGCGACGGGGGCCAGCAGGTCACCGTACGCGAGCTTCCCACCCGTGAGCAGATCGACACTGACGTGCGTGAGCATCTCATCGTCGAGCTTTACAGCAAGTAAGACTGGCACCAGGACCCTAGAGGAGACGCCAATGCTGATTATGCAGCGCCCGACAGTAGAAGCCGGAGGCGACGAGGTCGCCAACCGTCAGCAGTTCACTGTTGGTCCACTCGAGCCTGGCTTTGGAGCCACACTCGGAAACTCAATGCGCCGGACGCTTCTGTCGTCCATCCCTGGCGCAGCTATTACTGAGGTGCATTTTGACGATGCGCTTCACGAGTACGCCACCATCAATGGCGTTGTGGAAGATGTAACGGACATCATCTTGAATCTCAAGGATGTCGTTGTTGTATCTCACGCCGAAGAGGCCGTGACCGTGCGCTTGGACGTGCAGCGGGCTGGCGATGTCACCGCTGGCGACATCCAGACGACGAGCGATGTTGAGATCGTGAACCCGGATCTCGTTATCGCGACATTGAACGATAAGGCAAGGCTAGCTCTTGATATCACGATCGACATTGGTCGTGGTTACAAGGGCGCCAACCGCAAGAACAGCACCACCACCATCGGCGTAATTCCGATTGATGCACTGTTCTCACCGGTCCGTCGTGTGGCCATTGATGTTGTACCGACTCGCGTTGAGCAGTCGACTGACTTCGATGAGCTTCGCCTCGACATCGAGACAGATGGTTCCATCTCACCTCGTGATGCACTGGCTTCGGCTGGTGACACACTTCGCAAGCTCGTTGGCCTTGTGGCCGACATGAGCGATGAGCCCGTTGGGCTTGAGCTCGGTGAGCTTCCCGGCAGCACGAGCGGCTCGCCCGATCTGGATCTTCCTATCGAAGACCTGGATCTCTCAGAGCGTCCTCGGAACTGCCTCAAGCGCGGCCAGGTCAACACTGTTGGCGAGCTGCTTACCAAGTCAATCGATGATCTCATGGCCATCACCAACTTCGGCCAGAAGTCCCTGGACGAGGTCATCCAGAAGTTGGACGAGCGTGGACTAGCCCTAAAGGGCCAGACCGCCTCGGTTCCATTCGAAGCCTAAGGACCTACCGTGGTTGCTACACCTCGTAAGAATCGTCGCCTCGGTGGCGACTCAGCCCATCAGCGTTTGATGCTTGCCAACCTGGCGGCGTCTCTGTTTGCTGCTGAGGGCATCGTTACTACTGAGAACAAGGCTCGGGCATTGCGTCCCGTTGCTGAGAAGCTCATCACCAAGGCTCGCAAGGGCGGCTTACACCGTCACCGTGAGCTGGTCGCATTCCTTGGCGACAAGGAAATGGCGCAGAAGCTGGTCGATGACATTGCTCCTCGCTATGCCGATCGTCCCGGTGGATATACCCGCATCTTGAAGCTCGGTACGCGCAAGGGCGACAACGCTCCTATGGCGCGCATCGAACTGGTCTAGTACCTGGGTCGTTTCGACCTTGGGCCAACGTGACCCTATTTGATCCAGAGATTCCGGCGGCTCCTCGTGAGCCGCTGGTTCGCGTCCGGATGGACATCGCCTACGACGGACGTGAATTTCACGGCTTCTCTGAAAGCCCTGGCGTACCGACAGTTGCATCTCACCTTCGTGAGGCCTTGGAGAAGTTGCTCGGCCACGAAGTGAACATGATTTGCGCGGGACGAACAGATGCTGGCGTACATGCCCGTGCGCAGGTGGTGTCCTTCGACATGGATGTGTCGGTACTGGCGCCCGAGAGGCTCGTCGCCCGTGTCTCACAGCTGACCGGGCCGCGCATTGTGGTCACCGACTGCCACGCGGTGGACCCTGAGTTCGATGCGCGCCAGTGGGCCACTCGACGTCACTACCGGTACACGATCTCGAATCGGCCCGTGCCTGACCCGTTCCGCGTGGGCTTCTGCTGGCATGTGCATCGTCCCTTGGACATCAACGCGATGCGTCTCGCTGCGGATCCGCTGATAGGCGCCCACGATTTTTCCTCCTTCTGCAGGCGGCCCAAGCTCAAGCCAGGCGAGGAACCGATCACCCTGGTGCGCCGTATTCGGGACATCTCGGTGCACCGTATCGACGACGAGATCCTCGAGATCCATCTGAGTGCCAACGCGTTCTGTTATCAGATGGTGCGCTCCATAGTCGGCGTCATGGTGTGTGTCGGCTACGGCAAACTCCGCTCTTCAGACGTGAAATCTATCCTCGAGGCCCGTGACCGCAACGTCGTTCCCCGCGTCGCCCCACCCGAGGGCCTCGTGCTCTGGCAGGTCGACTACGGCGATGGTCCCAAGGATCCGATCATCCCAGGGCACTAGGCAGGCTCGGCGCTCTGGTGGTGCCGTGGCTTTGCTCGCCATTCTTGAAGGCTTGCGGCCTGTCGTTTGAAGATTGAGTGAAACCCGAGGGCGCCAACGGCAATGTTCAGTGCGGCGGCGAGCGGTATCGCTGAGACGCTCAGTGGTCGAAAGAGCAGAACGAGCAAGAACGCTGTGATCGGGAATATCGGCAGTGCAAGAAGCGCTAGGCCTCCTGAGAGGAGGCGGACACCGGAGACCAGGAGGAGCCAGGACAGTAATGGCACCAGGATGATGTAGCTCCAGAAGAGTACGACGAGGAACGTGACTAGTCCGTTGTAGTCCGGACCGGTTGCACGGCGTTCTAATGCAGTGAGTCCTAGTGCGGCCGCAAACGCGACGACTGGATACAGGGTCGCGATGACTGCTGCCTGCAGCCAGAGTTCTCGTTTTATCAGTAACCGCACTTACCGTCGCCTACTCAGTGTGCTCGCTGGAGAGCACTGTCTCAGGTTCGTGCTGGGAGGGCTCGGCAGCGTCTTCGGCCCCGCGCAGCACCCGCACGATACCCATCGTCGCTGCCGTGCCAACGAGTATGCCGGCGAAGACAAAGTTGACGATGTCCAGGATGAGTTCATCGAGGTACAGAGCACTTACCAGGCCGAGGTACACGGGTACCGCAAGGAAGCTGATGGCTCCCGGAACAAGACGTCTGCGGGGAAGCATCAACAGCCAGGTCAAGCAGGGCACGGCGATGCAGTAGCCGCCGAAGACGCCTGTGAATGTGGCGCCGACGACGTGGTAGGGCTCTATGTCCTCGACGGATCTGAGTGTCCACCATGCGAACGCCCAGCCGAGAGCGAGTGCCATCGCGGTAGTCAGAACCGGAAGCATCACAGCCGCGGCCGCGGCCTGTGTCCAGATGCCACGCTTAGCCAAGAACCGCATCAGCCGATCATGCCTTGAGGCTTGCACTCTCATTTGTGGCAGAGAGTGTGGCGTCTCGCTTGGCCGCCTTGTGCAGCAGCTGCGTGATGAGCCCGGGACCCAGACGCCGTCCTTCCAAGAGCAGAAATCGCACCAGAAGCGATGCCGTGACAACGTAGGTGGCAAAGAAGGTCAGCATGAACACTGCGGCAATGCCGAAACCATCTGCGTCAGGGTTTGAGGCACGAGAAGACCATGCCGCCAGGTAAGCGAGACCGAAAGACGCACCAACCGTTAGGAGAGGCAGAACGATCGCCACTGTGACGGCCTGCACCGAAATACTTCGTTCCACCATCCACCGCATCTCACGAGTA
>CAYUOD010000169.1:0-6015 GCA_964446225.1 uncultured Acidimicrobiales bacterium
GCCCAGCAGATGGCCCCGGGCTCATCGGCTCTCATGCGGATATTCGAGAACACCTGGGTCAAACCATTCAGGAGTGCAGTCGAAGAAGAAGGCGGCGTCCTTCTATCTCAGGTGCGTATACCCGGTCCTGTAGTTGAAGAAGTTATGGCTGCCGTAGCGGCCATCGAAGACCTGTAGAGGAGAAGTCATGGCCAGAAGAAGAAGAGCAAGAAGAGGCGGACGTCCAGGCGTCGTCGGCACCATGGCGCGTACTGCAGTCGTGGCGGGAACGGCATCCGCTGTCGTGGGACACTCCCAGAACAAGCGGGCCAACAAGGCCCAGACGGAATACGATCAGCAGGCATCACAGCAGGCCGCGTACGAGTCGCAGGCGCAGGTTGCTGACATGCAACGCCAGATGGATGAGATGGCTGCGCAACAAGCCGCACCAGCACCAGCCGCGGCACCAGCCGCGGCCCCAGCTGGCGACGACATGATCGCCAGGCTCGGCCAACTGGGCGATCTCCACACCGCTGGCATTCTCAGCGATGCCGAGTTTGCCTCAGCCAAGGCAAAACTGCTCGGTTAACCGGTCACTATCCCGAACTGCCGTCGGTGAGTGCGCAAAAAGCGCACTCACCGACGGCAGTTCACTTTTTGGGAACGGATTTCTTGAGACGCAGGACCTCATCCACCGGGACGTCGTCGTAAACCTCAACCCGGCCATCCGCCCGCGTGACCTCCACGCGCTCAACCTGCTCATTGCTTCCGAGTCCGAAGTGCACGCGAGGATCTTCGCTCGACAGCCAACTGCCTCCAGCAGTTGCAGCGCGCTGCAACACGCGACCGTCGCCCAACGCGACACGCACCTGCATGCCGGGCTCAGGAACGCCAGAGTCAACGATTAACCAGTGACCCTCGGCGCCCCGGTTCTGAAGCAGTGCCAGAGGCTGCCCGATGGCCGAAACAACCGCATCCAGGTCGCCGTCGTTGTCGTAATCAGCCAAGGCGACTCCGCGCCCGTTGCGCTCCGCCAACTGCCCCAGGCCAATCGCCTGCGAATTGTCCACAAAAGAGGCGTCACCCAGCCCGGCCAGGTAGGCAACCGATTCGCCGGAGCTCGACAGAGTCTCCATGGGGATCTGCCCACTCGCGACGAGGATGTCGAGATTCCCATCCAGGTCCAGATCGCCAAACGAGGCACCCCAACCGGTTTGTGTCAGACCCAGGTCGCTGACCGCGTCCATGCCGTTCACATAGCTCAGCGCCTCGCCTCGCCCCGATACAAGACCAGCATGCCCCTGACCTTCGAGATTCGTCACCACGAAGTCGGGTATCTCATCACCGTTGACGTCTCCGCTGGCGATTCCCATTCCACTGTTGGGATCGTCAACACCTGCGGCGCCGCCAGCGTCCCGGAACCAAAAACCGGCTACTCCGTCGCTCCTCGGCTCGTTCAGATACAGACGGTTCGGTTGGGTATCGTTCGCGACCTGCAGATCAAGATCGCCGTCTTGGTCAACATCGACGAGCGTCACACCGAGTCCGTACTCATAACCAGCGGGCTCAATGCCGACCTCTTCGCCCACAGATGCGAACAATGGCCTGCCGCTGACCGAGCCCCGGTTCACGAATACGAGATCGCTGATCGGCTCGAACGTGTTCGGAAACCCGGTCGACGCGGCGGGGCGTCGTTGATCCAAATTGGTATATCCAGCGACGACCAGATCCGTCAATCCGTCACCGTTCAGGTCACCCGCCGCAACCCCGGTATTCCAGCCATAGGCGTCTACTCCAGCTTCCGCGGCGCCCTCGACAAAGCCCTCACCGCCCTCGTTCCACAGCAGCAGATTCGCGCGCGAAGTCGTTACATAGAGATCGGTATATCCGTCGCCGTTGAGGTCAGCGGCAACACAACCATTCGCCCTCGCCTCAAAGCCGGCGTTCCACTGCTCGGTGTACTCCTCGAATGCTCCTCCGAAGTTGCGGAAGATGCGGGTGGTCGGAAGCTGATCAGTCGCGTCCCACAGACCCCACTCGCCATTGGCCCATGTGTCGGTCAAGAACAGGTCCAGCCAGCCGTCGTTGTCGACATCAATCCAACAAACCCCGCCACCCATCATCGCAACGGGGTCCATTGTGACGTCCCATTGAAACGCACTGTGCTGAACATCGAGCCCGACTTCAGCGGCAACATCAACCAGGGTCAATGTTGCGAACGACGTATCGCCGGACCGCAGCAGGTCAACAGGCGCGGCGCGAGCATCAAGGGCGCCGGTCGCCCCAGCAGGTACGGGCCGGCCCTGAGCAATAGCCACGACAAACGGGACGAGCAGGGCCAACGCGAGGAGAGCTGGAACAAGAGGTGAGGTTGACAGCCGCTCAGTACTTGGACGCCCAGCGACTGCTCTACGCCAGAGCAGCACAGCCACGCCGGCGGAGGCAGTCGCAACGAGGTTCACGAGGCCATGCCAGAGCACGCGGTAGGTACTGAGTTGCGTACCGTTCAGAAGTCCGAATCCCGTTGAGACCCCAACAGCCGTGCCAGTGACAAACAGCGAGACCGTCAGCATCACATGTTCGAGCAGATGTAACCCCTGGACCACCAGCGTCGCGCGGGCCCACGACTGTGCCCGCGGCAGATTGCGCGTGAAATACACGAGGCCAACAGCGCCGATCATGAAGACCAGGTTGCCAACAAAGTGCAGAAGCTCGACACCCTGTTGCGTTTGCGTTGTGACCTCGGAGGGGTTCCCGACCCGACCCAGACCAAGGGCGATGTCAGTCCCCCAGGTCGACATCCACGCACCACGTTGGGGGTGCAGCGCCCACTGAATCATCTGCGCGCTGTGTTCAGCCAGATGGAACAGCTGGAACAACAAAGCCGCAACAGTGACCCCCAGCAGTACTCGACGGCGCGGACTGCTGCCCATAACGGGGCCCTAGGCCCTACCCGAGGTCTGCCGAGTTCGCCGGGTCACGGAATCGATTGTCACCGCGAGTAACAGGATGGCCCCGGTCACAATGAACTTTCGCGACGATGCCCAACCAAGCAGCCCCATGCCACTGTTCACCGCAGCTATGACCAGCGCACCCTGGACCGCGCTCGTGATCTTCCCACGGCCTCCGAACAGACTCGTGCCGCCAATCACAGCAGCGGCGATGGAGTTCAACAGCAGGTCTCCGCCACCCGCCGAGTTATCAACCGATCGCAAACGTGAGGCCAGGACGAGACCACCGAACGCAGCCATGAACGAGGCGATCATGAAGCACGCAATTTTTACGCGATCCACATTGATACCCGCCCGGCGGGACGCTTCGGCGTTGCCGCCAACAGCATAGATATGACGCCCGAACGGGGTCCGTTCAGCCACAATTGTCCAGCCCACGACAACAATCGCGAGAATGAGTCCAACAAGCGGAAACCCACGATCGTCGTTCGCCACTGCAACGATGCCAAACGCGCCCACGGATGCGATGATGAGCTTGGTCAAGAACGCAGCCCACGACTGTGCAGGCAGGCCCTGCACGAGGTTGGCACGGTCACCGAGAAACTGAGAGGCGGCATAGGTGGCAACAGCGATCGCAGCGAGAATCCAACCCACCGCGTCGTCGAGGAACGTATTGGCGATGCCGATGACGGTGTCATCCTGGATTCGGATGAGACCCTGCTGACCGGCCAAGGCCAATATCACTCCCGCGCCGATAAAGAAGGTTGACAGCGTGGCAATGAGCGAGGGGACGCCGAGCTTCGTTACGAGTAGACCGTGCGCCGCGCCCACCATGATCGCCACCGAGAACGCGACACCCAATGCAACAAACCAGGGAACCACGTTCCCATCGGGAATGAGCAGCCGCGCCAGGATGATTCCGGCTACGCCAGACGTGACGCCCACAGAGAGATCAATCTCTCCGATCAAGAGCACGAAGACCACGCCCGTGGAGATGAACGCGATCGGTGCCATCTGCACGATGAGGTTCGTGAGATTCTGCGAGGACAAGAACTTGTCGTTCTGGAGTTGGAAGATCACCGTGATCGCCAGCAGGCCGAGGATGACCGGAAGAGAGCCAATGTCGCCGGCCCGAATGTTTTGAATCCAAGAGTTGAGGCCCTCACGCAGTGAGGCTCTGCTCCCGGAGTCTTTCTCGGCCGAACTATCGACCTCGAATGAGGTCACTGTCATGGTCCACTTACTTTCTCTTCGGAATCTGCGTTGTCATCCAAGCCTGGTACCAGACTCAGCTGCCCTGCCGTGATCGCTTCAACGATCTCTTGTTGCGTCGTCTCATCACGACGATAGGTGCCAACGGTCTGCCCGAGGCGCAGCACAAGAAATCGATCAGCGATCTCGAACAGATCATGCAGGTTGTGCGAGATAACGAGAACGCCCAAACCACGCTCAGCAAGTCGTTTCACGAGATCCAGCACCTGGCGTGTCTGTGCGACACCCAAGGCCGCGGTGGGTTCGTCAAGAATGACCGCCTTGGAGTTCCACATAACCGCCTTGGCCACAGCAACGGATTGTCTTTGACCACCGGAAAGTCGAGCCACCGTCTGATTCACCGAGGACAAAGTTGTGACAGCCAGACTGCGCATCGTCTCAGCGGCCTTGCGCTGCATGGTGGCCTCCGAAAGAAGACCAATCCGGGTGGTTTCCTCACGTCCGAGGTACATGTTCTGTGTGACTGTGAGATTGTCACACAACGCCAGATCCTGGTAAACGACTTCGATTCCGAGATCGGCACTGTCCTTGGGGCCGTGGATGTGCACGGGCTTCCCCTCGAAGAACACCTCGCCCGAGTCAATACGGTAATTTCCGGCAATCGACTTGATGAGCGTCGACTTGCCGGCGCCGTTGTCACCGACAACTGCGAGCACCTCGCCCGCATAGAGCTTCAGGTCGACGTTGTACAGCGCCCTCACAGCTCCGAAGCTCTTGGATATATGCCTCACCTCCAGCAGAGGCGTGGAATCTAACAATGTATTTCCCTTCGCACCGCGTCAACGGTCTGATCCGGGCCGCTGGGACGACCCGGATCAGACCATGAACTACCTGAGACCGATCAGCCTGCGCAGAAATCAGTTGCTGCGACATCTCCGACGCAGATTTCCTCCGCTGTGCGGAAGCCATCAGCGATAACAGTCTCGTTGATGTTTGAGCTGTTGGTCTCTACTGGCACGAGCAGGACAGAGGGAATGTCGTTCGTGCCGTTGTTTACTGAGCCTGTGACCCCTGACGGCTCCTCACCGTTGAGCAGCGCCACAGCAAGATCCGCCGCAGCGAACGCTTCAGCCTTGATGGCCTTGTACACCGTCATCAGCTGATCACCCAGGAGGATGTTCTGGACTCCACCGACGGTGGCATCCTGGCCTGTCACCGGAATTCCATTGATACCCTGCGCCAGCAGCGCAGCAATGACTCCGCCAGCCATACCGTCGTTGGCGACGATGGCCGCATCGACCTCGTTACCTGCCGCGGTAAGGATCTGTTCGGCTATAACCTGGGCCTGGGTGTTGTCCCAGTCAGGTACAGCCTGTTTGTCCACGAGGTTCCAGGTTCCGTCGTCAAAGTGAGGCTGGGCGAAACCCATGTACCCATTCGCGAACAGCGTGGCGTTGTTGTCGGTTGGCCCACCGTCGAGGATCATCACGTTCGGCACACCGTCGAAGTCAGCCAGAGCGGCCTCCATTGCGGCACCCATGGTCGCCCCTACGGCAACGTTGTCGAAGCTCACGTAGTAGTCGGCACCAGGTCCCTCAATGGTGAGACGGTCATAGTCGATGACAGCCACACCCTGGGAGCGGGCGTTGTCGATGATCGCAGCACCAGAACCAGAGTCCAGGTTCACCATCAACAGCACCGTCGCGCCATCAGTGATCGCCTGCTCAGCCTGGGTCTGCATCGTTGCAGCATCACCCTCGGCATTCGAGATGATGTAATCATCACTGGAAAGACCAGCCGCAGCGAAGGCCTCTTCGAAGAAACGACGGTCGTCGTTTTCCCAACGAGCCGAAGAAGCAGAATCGGGCAGCAA
>CAYUOD010000170.1:0-3356 GCA_964446225.1 uncultured Acidimicrobiales bacterium
AATGCGTACAAGTTCTTGTAGGCGCGGTGAGTCCAGATAATGAAGAGGATGAAGATCGCGACCGGGATAAGACCGCTCAAACCCTGGAGTCCGCCGCTCTGCGCGTCTGCGATCTCAAACACAGCATTGGTCTGACTGATGTCTCCGTTGTTGTAGTCCTGGGCAATGTTCAGCGCGTTGATCTGCGCAGGAATGAGAAGCACAGTGATTACGCCTGATGCGACAAGTAGTCCTTGGAGCCAGGCACCGAGCGTGCCGATGGGTTCTGCAAGAACTCGTGGTTGCTGCGGGGCCTGCAGCGATTCGGGCACCGGCATTGCCGTGCCGCTACCCGTGCTGGTTGCGCCTGTCTCTGTGCCACAGGACGGACAGAATGCCACACCATCCACCGCTGACCCGCAAGCTTTGCAGAACGCCATTACGTCTCACCTTTGTTTGTCGTCTCACCCACAACAGTAGGCCGTTAGCGGTTCTGCGTAGGCGATTCTGTGCCTGCGAGGTACTCGAGTCTGCGTGATTCGAATCTTCGAGCCATGAGTTCGACCGCAGGAATCATGAGGAGCGCTCCAGCGATCGAAGCGAGCGAGAGCGCCACCGACAGCGAAACGCTTCCGAACGGAATGTGCAGATTGTCGTACACCGCGACGTCGTTGTTCAGAAAGCCCCAGGATTCCAACACGCGTGATGAAACGACATACCCGACAATCAATGCCCCGTGGTACAGAAGCCAAGCTGAGCTGAGCACCATGGGCTGATGCTTCATGGTGGACTTTGCAGATCTGCTGGCTCTCCACTGTTCGCCCAGTGTCATCCGGGGCACGACCGCCCACAGGCCGGGAATCGCCCAGGACATAGCGGCGATTCGCCGCGGGATTCTGCGCTCTGTGCCGTTCATAAGACCGAGAATTGTCAGCAGCTTTTCGCTCCAGAACGCCAGCAGAATCAGAATCGTGACGGTGATCATCATGTTCGGGACCACAGCCAGCCCCCAGCCGGACCCGGCGAGCAGACTCTCGGCCTGACGCGAAGTGAGCTCTCTGGCCTGCATCTGTTGCACGACGTCGATCTGGTGGAGGCGCTGCCCGAGAAGGCTCAGCAGGAGGATAACTTTGACCGCTAGCAGCCATTGAATGAGGCGCGCGCTGGTGTTGCGCGGCCCCGGGCGGATCTGGCTCGCCTGTGGTGTGGTGTAGTGAGTCGTCATTGTGCGGTGTGGCTGAGACTGTACCGCCGCATGGGCTCCTTAGAAGCCGTCCCTGCGCTTCTTGCGTTCGAGCGGCCGGCTGGTTTCGGGCTGAGCGATCTCTGGAAAGTCTGCTTCTGGGACTGGCTCAGGTGAGGACTCTGCTGGCTCGGACAGACTCTCGGTCTCTGCGTCATCGCTGGCCGTGTCTGGCTCGGCCTGGCTCTCGTGTGGCACGGGCGAGGGGCTATGGGGCTCTGCCAGTTCCCTTGTTCGTTCGCTCTGACGGGCACTGATCTGTCGAACCGTCAGCGCGCCTAGAACGGCAATGACGGTAAGTCCGAGAAGTCCAACGGCCGCTATGAGCAGACCATTGGCTGCCTCTGCGGGGTCGCGCAGGATCTTGGCGCCAAGGAAGGCGTCCACTTCAGTGTCACCGGTGACCATGCCGTAGCCCACAGACGCGAGAATCCCGAAGATGGGGTAGCCGATCCACCAGACCGTTGAGATTGGCAGGATCTTGCGCTTGGTCCAGACTGGGTCTATCGGGCGTCCGGGCTCACTGCCTCGCCACATGTCGTTGATGACTTGTTTCGGCCCGAACCAGTTGTAGAACGGGATGAACCACGCACCTATTGCCATGCCAGTGCTCAGACGATAGTCCGTGACTCCAAATGAGCGCAGATTTGAGTACCCGCGGTGCGACCAGATAATCAGCAGCACAATAATGGGAAGAGCCAGCGCGAAAAGGACTGCGAGCATCGCCGAGAGGGTGTTTTCCACATCCCCAGCTTTGAGGAGAGCGTCGATACCTGAGAGCCGACCGCTGTCGATGTCGCTGACTGTGCTCCACGAACTCAGCGCAATAACTGCTGAGATGGCGAAGATAACAGCAGCAACACCGAACAGCCACTGCAGCGCGATGCCGAGTCCGCGCAAGCTCTTGGCCTGAGGAACTGCCGGAAGGGTCGTCCCAGCTTGCCAGGGTGTCGGCGCGGCGGCTTGGGCGGATGAAGTGCTGGTGGTGCCGGTGGTCGCAGCTCCGCAGGAGACGCAGAAGGATTCTGTGCCGCTGAGCTGTTTGCCACATTGTCGACAGAATGCCATCGAGTTGTCCTTGTTTCGTGCAACCTGGATCACTGTGATGGTAGCTAACTCAGTGAGTGCTGTTCGGCGATGGCCAGCCTGACCTGGGCTGTCTGTGCGTAATTGGGGAAATGCACGCAGTTCGGCGGTGAGGTTCTAATCTGGGATCCACAATGAATCACAAGCATGTGTTTTGGCCACCGGAAGGATCGAGCGATGGGTAGCGTGGATTTCGCGGCTGAGGTCATCGACACGCCGGTCGCCGATGAGATGCGCGAGTCGTTTCTCGCCTACTCCCTGTCGGTCATTACGAGCCGGGCCATACCTGATGTACGGGACGGCCTGAAGCCGGTGCAGCGTCGCATCCTCTACTCGATGTTGGACATGGGCATTCGGCCGGATGGCCCACACAAGAAGAGCGCACGTGTGGTCGGCGACGTCATGGGCAAGTATCACCCGCATGGCGACATGGCCATTTACGAGGCGTTGGTGCGGCTCGGCCAGGACTTCACGATGCGGCTGCCACTGGTGCATCCCAAGGGCAACTTCGGATCCCTTGACGATCCGCCTGCTGCGTCCAGATACACCGAATGCAGGCTCTCACTGGCCGCAGCGGAAATGGTCGCCGAGCTGAGTGAGGACACCGTCGACTTCCGGCCCAACTATGACGGTGAAGACACTGAACCCGAGGTACTTCCAGCCAAGATCCCCAACTTGCTGGTCAATGGAGCGGCCGGTATCGCCGTAGGCATGGCCACGAACATTCCGCCCCATAATCTGGTCGAGGTCGTGAAGGCCCTTCAGCTCATGTTGAAGAATCCGGACGTGACCCTCGCCCCGATGATGAAGAAGGTCCCGGGCCCCGACTTCCCCGAAGGTGGGGTCATCGTCGACGACGGCGGGCTGCGGGAGGCGTACAAGACCGGCCGCGGCAGCATCAAGGTGCGGGCGCTCGGCGAAATCACCGACGTGAGTGCGCGCCGCCGGGGCATCATCTTCCGCGAGCTGCCTTACTCGGTGGGGCCTGAGCGAGTGATCGCCAAACTCAAAGATCTCCTCACCTCAGGCAAACTCCAGGGCATCAGCG
>CAYUOD010000170.1:3456-6004 GCA_964446225.1 uncultured Acidimicrobiales bacterium
GTGATCGCCAAACTCAAAGATCTCCTCACCTCAGGCAAACTCCAGGGCATCAGCGATGTGAAGGATCTGTCCGACCGCAAGCACGGGCTCCGGCTTCAGATCGAGTTCAAGACTGGTGTGGACCCCAATGCCATGTTGGCCGAGCTCTATCGCCTCACGCCGCTCGAGGAGACGTTCGCTCTGAACTGCGTTGTACTCGTCAAGGGTCGTCCGACGACCGTCGGGCTGCTCGACATGTGTCGGCACTTTCTGGATCATCGCCTGGCTATTGTCGTGCGGCGGACCGAGCACCGACTGCGCAAGGCCCTAGAGCGTGCCCACATTGTCGAGGGACTGCTCATTGCGCTCGACAACATCGACGAGGTTGTGCGCATTATCCGTTCTTCGCGCGACGTACCTGAGGCAAGAGCCGGACTGCTCGATGCGTTTGCGCTCTCAGAGATTCAGGCTCAACATATTCTGGACATGCCCCTGCGGCGACTCGTCGGCCTTGAGGTAGAGAAGCTGCGAGCAGAACTCGTCGAGCTGCAATCTCGCATTGCTGAGTATCGCGAGATCCTTGGCTCCGAGGAGACCCGCAAGGCACTTGTCACTCACGAACTCGCCGAGGTCGCCTCAGATTTCGGCACGCCCCGGCGCAGCCAGATAACAAACGCCGAAGAGGTTGCCTACGAGCGTCCAACAACAATAGAAATCGCCGACGAACCCTGCACAGTGACGCTTTCCACCAGCGGGGTCGTTGGACGGACCGACGAAATGCCGCGGGACGTAAAGCTCGGCCGCCACGATGTCTTGTTGGCAACTGCATACACCACAGCCAGAGGTCCCGTGTGGGCTTTTACCAGCCATGGCCGACTGCTTGGCACCGAAGCGGTCGAGATCCCAGAGATTGCGGGCAGAAGTCGCGGCGCCGCGGCCAACGAGCTTTTCACGATGGCGCGCGGCGAGCGGCTCGTTGGTCTCTATGGCGCGAACGATGCAGCTGATGGGCGCCTCGTCGTGCTCGTGACGGCCCATGGCACCATCAAAAGGTTGACTGGCGAGGAAATCGCAGGCGCCTCCCATGAGGGAACTGCGATCTCGCTCAAAGGAAAGGACAGGGTCGTGGCCGCACTCGTGGCCCCCGGCGAGGCCGAGATCGCGCTCGTGAGTTCTGACGCGCAGCTTCTTAGAACCGAGACCTCTAAAGTGAGACCACAAGGACGAGGGGCTGGTGGCATGGCTGGCATGAAGCTGCGCCCAGGAGCAACCGTTGTCGGAGCGGGCCTGATACACGAACGCGACGTGGTGGTGACGTGGACTGACACAGGGGCGGTGAAGGCCTCTGCGGAGGGTGAGTTTCCAGCCAAGGGTCGAGGCACCGGCGGTGTGCGTGCAATGAAACTGAGGAAGGGGCAGCAAGCGGTCGCTGGTGTGGCTATCGGCAGAGCTGAGGATCTGCTCTACGTGGTCGGAAGTGGTGAGGGTCTGTTTGCCAAAGCTGACGCGGAACCGGTGTCATTGTCGCTTGAGCCCGCCAGGCGTGATGCCGTTGGTTCCGATCCGACGTCGCCCGTCTTGATGGTGGGGCGATCCCGATGACTCAGGGTTACGACGCAGCCGATCTGCAGGTACTTGAGGGTCTCGACGCGGTCAGAAAGCGCCCCGGTATGTATATCGGCGGCACAACTTCGGCGGGTTTGCACCATTTGCTCTGGGAGCTCATGGACAATGCCATTGACGAGGCCGCGGCGGGTTACGCGAAGAACGTCCGTGTGACGCTCTATGCAGACGGCAGTGCTGAGGTGACCGATGATGGTCGCGGCATCCCTGTTGACATTGAGCCGACGACTGGGCTTACCGGCCTCGAACTGGTGTTTACGAAACTGCACGCAGGCGGCAAGTTCGGCGGCGGAGCCTATGCCGCGGCTGGTGGACTCCACGGCGTGGGTGCGGCGGTGGTGAACGCACTTTCAGCAAAGCTCATCGTGGAGGTGGACCGCAACCGGCGCACCTATCGGCTGGGCTTTCGCGACCGGATGCCAGGCAAGTTCACCACCACCGGACGCTTCTCCAAAGGCTCCTCGCTTGAGACCTTCGGACGCATCCCGGCGACCCGTACGGGTACACGGGTACGTTTCTGGCCTGATCTGGCGATCTTTGATGAGGGGTCAGCGATCGAACTCAGGCAGGTACTGGACCGTGCTCGGCAGGAGAGTTTTCTCGTCTCGGGTCTCAAGATAGTCATCGTTGACGAACGCCCAGAGGAAACCGAACGCCATGTGTTTCGCTCCGAACACGGGCTCGTGGACCTCGTCGACTACATGTCCCACGGGGACTCTCTATCGCCTGTGATTCTGTTCAACGGCGAAGAGAAGTTCGTTGAGACTGTACAGATCATGCAGGACGGACATCAGGTGGCCCGTGAAGTGGAACGGCTTTGCCAGGTCGAGGTGGCCCTGCGCTGGGTGAGTGGCTGGGACACTCACATTAAGACTTTTGTGAACATCATCCCGACGCCGGGGGGAGGCACACACAAGGTTGGCTTCGAGCGGGCGCTCACGAAAGT
>CAYUOD010000171.1:0-5975 GCA_964446225.1 uncultured Acidimicrobiales bacterium
CGCCAGCTTCGAGATGGGCGCAGAAACGTAGCGAAAGGAACAGCAACGGACGCCGCATTAGCAAACCATGAGCGGAGCGACACCCCTGGGAGCTTTCTCACCGCTCTGACCCGGGATTTCTGCTGGTGTCGGAGGGGGGACTTGAACCCCCACGCCCCTAAGGGCACCAGCCCCTCAAGCTGGCGCGTCTGCCAATTCCGCCACTCCGACGTGGTACCGAATTTTCATCCGGCGAGGCAGTCATCGTAGCGCATATATGGCGCCCCGATGCCACCCAAACTAGGTTGTCCAGATCAGCCCGAGAGCGACGGAGTTGAACGCAAAGATCAGTCCTAGGACCATCGTGATGCGGTTCAGGTTCTTCTCGACGACCGTCGATCCCGATGCAATCGATGCTCCTCCACCCATCATGTCCGAGATACCGCCGCCCTTGCCGCTGTGCATCAACACGAGCACGATAAGTGCCACCGAGACGAGGACCTGGATCATGCCGAGAACTGTAACCATAGAACGTAGAGTTTACGCCACCCCACGCGGCCTGTCGCACCGCGGCCTACAGCAATCCTGCCAAGCGCCCGATTACTGGGCCTCAAGGTACTCGAATATTCTCGCCACCTCTTCGTCACTCAGAACATCCTCGCTGATGGAGGGCATCCCTTTCGGGCCTTCCCTGACCTCGTCGATCAGGTCTCCCACTGACCGCGGAGCATCGTCACCTGCAATGGACTCTCCGACAACTGCGCCAGATCCGTCGACGCCATGGCAACTAGCGCACCCCGAGCGCACAAAGAGCTCCTGTCCGTCCAGGTCCACACGCTGGCCAGCAGAGCTGTCAGCACTCAGCCCGATGTAGTCATCTTCAACACCCACGACTGCCACCGGCGCGCGCGAGAACTCATCGTTGGGGCTGAGATTGGCGTGCGACTCGGGTTTAGTCAGGACCACGACGAGCATGCCCAGAGCCGTGAAGATCACAAATGCGACCATCAGGCGCGGGATAAACCTCCGGGGCCCAGCCGGCAGGTCAGACGCCGCGCCGACCCGCAGCAGCTTCGATGTTGCCAAAGCGATCAGCACCCAAACGATGCCCAGCACGACAACAATCCACCAGACATTCAGGAACGGAAGATCGGCGCCCGCATCGCTCTTGTACAGCTGCGGACCATCGACCACGACAACTTCAAACTCAGTATTTTCCAAGCCGTCTGGCCCCAGGTACTCGACGCGCATGCGTTCTGCGTCCAGTGCCTTCTGGGAGTACTCGAATACGACCAGTCCGTCCCCATCCGTCACACCGCTCGCGACCACCACCCAGTCAGACTTGCCGCCAACTCCCGCGAGAAAGGACAACGCCGCTTCCCCGTCGACAACAGCCGAACCGTCGTTGGTGATCACAGCAGCCACGACCACGTCCTGACCCACCGTGACTTCTGCAGGCACGTCAACCGCCACCTCCGCTGCAGAGACCGGCGCCGCCGAAACGGCTACAAAGAAGAGCAATCCAAGCGTTGCAATCAAAGTCCTCATGACACGACCTCCAGTTCCTCGTCGGGTCTCTGCGTCTGCGCTTCCGTCTCCGTTCGCTCCTCGTTCATCTCCCAGACCGCCAGAATCGGAAAGAAGCGGGCGAACAAAGTAAGCAGCAGCATGAAACCAGCGAATCCCGAGGCGAGAATTGACCACTCGACCCAGGTCGGCGCATAGGACGCCGCCTCATAGGGCATCGTCGGCACTCTCAACCCGGCTACAACGATGAAATAGCGTTCTATGAACATTGCTATGTCCACAAACACAGCCACAATCACGATGCCGGTGATTGTGCGCGTCGGTTTGAAGGAAATCACCAGCAGCGGCAGCACAAGTCCGCCGAAGAAGTAGAACCAGTACAGCGGAGCGAAGTCGCCAGCGAACAGCTGCTCAAAGGCGAAGCGATCCTCCTCAGGCATCTTGAATCCCTTGGTGATGTACTCCGAGGCGTTCCCGTAGATCATGACAAGAGAAAGAACGGCCACCAGATACGCCAGATACTTGAAGTGCAACACAGTGATGTACTCCTCCAGGTGGTAGAAGTGGCGCATCACGGCCAGCACGATGATCAGCGTGGCAAGCCCCGAATAGATTGCGCCTGACACGAAGAAGAAACCGAAGATCGTGCTGTTCCAGCTCACCCGCATCGTCATCGCGAAGATCCACGAAACAACCGTGTGCACTGAGACAGCGATGGGAATGATCAGGATCATCAGGATGCCGATCGACTTCACCAGGGCGCGACGCTGCGCCTCATTGTCGTTCCAACCAATCGCCAGCGTTCTGTAGACCCACACCTGTAAGCGGTTGGTGTTGCCCTCGAGCTCGTCCCGGAACATGGCCAGATCCGGAATCATCGGCACGTACAGGTAGACGACGCTGGCCGTGAGATAGATGGTGATCGCCATCATGTCCCACATCAGCGGTGACTGCCAGTTGCCGTTCAGCCAGAACTGGTAGAGCCGCTCCGGTCGGCCCATGTCGACAATGACGAACAGAGCGCCACTCACCAACGCGACCACGGTGATGGACTCGGCGATTCTCGTAATCGGGCTACGCCAGCCTGCGTGAGCTGCACGCAAGATCGCCGAAATCAGCGTGCCAGCGTGGCTGATGCCTATGAAGAACACGAACGACGTGATGTAGAGACCCCACGAAATCCGGTCGCGCATGCCTGTGGCGTACAGACCATTGCGCCACTGATAGGCATAGGCGACGAAGCCCCACGCGATCACAAGCCCAAGAAAGGCCAGCCACGCTATGTACTTCGGCCCCCAGGTCCGGGTCGGGGCTAGCGTGCGTTCCTTGAGGGTTTCAGACCAGGTGCTTAACGCTTCCATGTCACTGCCCCCTTCACTCGCTCCACCCACGGCCAGCGGGTGGCGATGCGTCCTTCGGATTTGCGGTCCCGGCCTACGTCTTCGCCGTGGCCAGGGATATAGAAGACACGGGGCTGGGTGCCCAGATCCTCTTTCAGCCGGTATGAGTTGTTGTCTGCCATGTAATCGCTGAAAGCCACCACCTCACGCCCATTCGTTGCGATGTCCTCTTCGAGGTCGCCGTAGTAGATCGCATCGTTCGGGCAGCCCTGCACACAGAAGGGCAGGGTTCCGGCACGAGCCATCTCCGGGCAGAAGTCGCACTTCATGACCGTGCCCTTCTTGGCGGGCGCCTGATGCTCTACCGAGTAGTCGGCAAGCAGCGCCTCGGGTGGCACCGGCGGTTCGCCCCAGTTGAAGAAGCGACGATCGTACGGGCAAGCCGCCATGCACATCCGGCAACCTATGCAACGATCTTGGTCGATGAGGACCGGTCCCTCCGGTGTGGAGAATGTCGCAGAGACAGGACACACAGACACACAAGGCGCGTTCTGGCACTGCTGACAGGGCGTCGGAATGAACTGTGACCCTCCCCCAGCAAGCTCAGCCTCGTAGATCTCAATCCACTCCATCGGCTCCGGGGCCAGATGCCCCTCGATGCACGCCAGTGTGCACTGCGGTGGAGTGTCCTGACTCTGGCATCCGTCGCAACGGCGCAGGTCGATGATCATCCCCCACTGACGAACGCGACCACTGGGGCCGGTGGCTGCTCCGGCCTGCTCAACCTTCCATGTGTCCATGAGGGTGGGAAGGCCTATCGCAGCTGGCACAGCCAGGCCCGCTGCTCCGAGCCCAAGTCGTCGAATTGCGTCACGACGAGAAAGTCCCGGCGCTGCAATAGCAACTGGTATTGCCGGATCGGCGGAGTCTGTACTGCTTTGGAAGCTCCTCCGCAGTCCGAATGGTATGGCCACAAATCCCAGTATCAGTGCCAGCCCGGCAGCGGGCGCTGGCCCCTTCGCGGTTGACACCGCGAAGATGACCAGCGCTGCAATGACCAGGCCCGCTACTGCTGGGAATCTAGATGCTTGTTTCATCTCGACATTCCTGTTTGCGTAGCGTTTGGTTACTCGAACTGGACGGTGATCCAGCCCTGGTTGCCACTTTGGACGTGGTAGTCGTCGTCCCAGCCCTCCGGTCCGCTGTCAGCGTCCCAGTAGGCCAGTGCAACTCGAGCGCTGGATCCGGCCTCGAATTGGGCATCGCCCTCATCGCCGGTTTGCAGCGGTCGCTTCATCTCGAAGGTCCAAGTCCCTGACTCGTCCTCAGCGGATGCGCTATGTGTCCAAACACCGAGCAGGCTGTTCTCGGCGCCAGTGAGGTTGTCGTCCTCACGGTCTTCAGGACTCGTTGCGTACTCATCGTCGAAGTTGCAGGCGTCGTCATTACCCGGGTCGTTGCCGTCGCCAGGTCCCGAAACGGCTCCGCCGCTCTCTTGACCAGAGCCGCAACCCAGCTCCCAGTGCCAAATGTCGACCATGCCGAGGCTCGTCTCATGATCCTCGTCTGTGGCGCCCATTCCTTCGCCGCTACCGGCCTCGATAGCCCACTGGACTCCGTTCGCCGCTGACAAGTGTGCGTCATCTGCATTCCAGTTCAGGTCATCGTCGACCTGCAGAAGTGCGTAAACGAACTCTCCATCGTGGGCGACTTTGAGCGTTGCCTCCCGATTGTCTGGTGGCTCGCCACTGATTGGGTAGAGCGTCATGTCTATCCCGTCAATGTCGGACCAGTCCGCCGCGTCACCATCGATCTCAATGGACGCAACAGGCGCATTCATGGTGCGGCCTTCATCTGAATACACAATCCCAGGCCGATCATCGTCGGCTGTGGCATGGGTGGAATCGGTCACCTCTGTTGACTCGGTAGCCCCGGTCGTCTCGGGCGCATCCGCCGATCCATCATCATCACCACATGCAGCTGCGAGCAACAGCAGGGTAAAGGTGACGGCAAGCAATCGTCTGACAGTCATCGTGATACCTCCTCGTATTAGAGCCCGAAATACGGGCTACCAAGAAGCTCACGGTGTGCCTCTCGGCACACCCAGATTGCACACCTGGGACCTCGTATCTATAGGGGCATTTGACACATTCAGATGTGCTCAGCCCGGATGGGACTTTCGGCCCTACTTGTATGCGGGATCCCCGGATACCTGCTCAACAGAACGTAAACGATCCGCGCTGAGAGCTTCAGTAGACTCAACGCTGTGGATTCACCCCGCGCAGACGACGTAAGACGCAAAATGACCAAAGTTGATCTCAGTAGTCCTCGCTTGGACGCATACGTACTCAAGACCAGGAAGCCGCTGAACGTCGCTTCAGTGGTGGTCATTCCCGTATATGTGATCGAGTCGATCACGCGCAACGAGAGCAACCCGGCGAGTTGGGTCTTCTTGGCGCTACAGGTTCTGATCCAGGTCTCGATGGCCGTTGATCTTGCCATCCGCATGGTTCTCTCACGTCGGCCGGTGCTCTACCTGTCTCGTCACAAGCTCGATGCTCTTGCCATCGGGGTTCCTCCGCTGCGTGCCATCGGAGACGTCACAAGCGTGCGCGGAGTGCTCCGTCGAAAAGGTGTTCTCCGCTTCACCGTGTTCAGCAGCGCACTCATAGCAGTCTGTGCGCTCGTAGTGTTTGGCGCCGAGCGCAACGCCCCCGACGCAACAATTGACAGTCTCAACGACGCTATCTGGTGGGCGATCGTGACGACCACCACCATCGGTTACGGCGACGTGGTCCCGATTACCCAGGAGGGGCGGGCCATGGCCGTCATCCTCATGATGCTCGGAATCGTCATCCTGGCCGTAGCCACGGCCAACGTCTCCGCCTACTTCGTAGACGGCCGCCGCGATACAAGCAACGACGCGATGCCCGACACCGTTGAGGTAATTGAGCGACTCGCTCGCCTTGAAGCTTCCATAGCCAATATCGAGGCTCACCTGCTCAGTGACGCCCCGACCCACGATTCGTCCCCCAAAACCGGGGAAGCGTAATCTGATTACCGCATTTGGGATGGCGCTACGCCTCCCGTGGATGAAGCCGGGTGCTAGGGCAACCAGGCCCAACTCGT
>CAYUOD010000172.1:0-5878 GCA_964446225.1 uncultured Acidimicrobiales bacterium
CTCATCCCGATCTGGCGCGCGACTTTGCGCAGTGACAGCGCTGCGGCTCCGTCCTGCTCTATCTGCTGCAGAGTTGCGGCGCGAATCTGTCGAACAGTCTCGGCCCGCTGCAGGTCTCGTCTGGTTGCCATGTGTTGAGTGTCGCAGGCCCGTTGCCTGTGAACAGACATCCCTTCGCTCGGTACTTCGCCGTAGGCCTGTTCACGTGACAGAAGACACGTGAACAGTGTTTGCAGTGTGAACAGTGTTCACTTTATCATGAGCTCCACACCCAAGGAGCAGCACCATGTCACAGCAATCACTCAATGTCGTACTCGGCGCCACCGGCGGAGTTGGGCAACATCTCGTAGCCGAACTTGAACGCACTGGCCATAGCGTGCGCGCCGTAAGTCGAGCGGGGTCCCAGATCGGAGAAGCCGAAGCGGTAGCCGCGGACATCACCAGCCCTGAGGACATCATCCGTGCCACACGGAACGCCTCCGTCGTATACATGGCCGCCGCCCCCGACTACCACAAGTGGGCTGATGAGTTCCCCGCCATGATCGAAGGGGTCATTGCGGCCGCCGAGCGCACCGGAGCGAAACTCGTAATGGTCGACGACTTCTACATGTACGGTCCCGACGTCGAGGACATCCGCGAGGACAGCCCCCAACACCCGCCCGGACGCAAGGGCAAAACTCGCAAGGCCGTCGCCGAGCAGATCAGTGCTGCCCACGAGGCGGGACGTATCACAGCAGCCATTGCTCGCCTCAGCGATTACTACGGATCAGGTGCCAAGAACAGCGCGCTCGTTCTCACGGCTGTCGAACCCGCACTCAACGGTAAGACGCTGCGCTGGAGTGGTCACCCAGAACAACCCCACACCCTTCACTACCTTCCAGACGTGGCGCGGGCGCTGGTGATCCTCGGAGATTCGCCACAAGCGGACGGTGAAGTATGGATTCTTCCCGCAGCAGATCCCCTCACAGGGACACAGCTCATTTCGATGATCGAAACCGAGGTCGGATCGTCGGTCAAGTGGTCACGGCCACCCTCGGCAATATTCACCATCATGGGCGTGTTCAACCAGATGATGCGCGAACTCAAAGAGACGACCTATCAATTCGACCAACGCTATGTCTCGCACGCCGACAAATTCTTCGACGCGTTCGGGCCGTTCGAGACAACCTCGCACACGGACGCGCTACATGAGACGTTCGCCACCTACCGGTCAGACTCCGAGTCGACCCAGGCAGGGGCCTAGTCTCTGAAGCGTGCTGATCTTTGGCCACGGCAACCTCGAACCCGGCAACCTGCTGAACAGCCAGGAGTCGTTCGGCGTGGCCCGGGCATCGGGGGTAGACGGCGTTGAGTTAGATGTACGGGTGACGTGCGATGACGCGCTGCTGGTCATCCACGACGCCGAGTTCCCAGACGGAACGTTGGTATCAGATGCCCATTCGAACGACCGTCCCGAGGATGTCATCCTGCTGAGTGAGGCACTCGACCTCTGCCGAGGACTGCTCGTCAACATCGAGATCAAGAACTACCGCAGCGATCCCTGTTTCGACCCGACCGAGCGGGTGGCGTCACTCGTGGTTGATCTTCTCAAGGAACGCAGCGACAAAGACGACGTGCTCATCAGCTGTTTCGGGAGCGGCAGCCTTGTTCACGTACGCGAGCGAAGGCCGGACCTTGCCGCCGCCCTGCTGCTGTTCAGTCGCAAGAGTGCCGCCCAGACGCTTGCGCCATGTATCGCTGGCGGCTTCGCCATCGTGCACCCGTACGCACCCATGGTGGACGATGAGTTTCTCCGGATCGCTCGCGAGAACGCCATCCGCGTCAACGCCTGGACCGGTTTCGACGAAAACGAGGACCTCGCGGCACGTATGATCCGCCTCGGCGTCGACGGACTCATCACGCCATATCCGGCGCGAGCAGTGCGTCTCAGAGACTCAGGTTCTTGAACCGACGCTTGGAATGCCATCATGAAGAGCTATGGCTCACGAGACGCACCTTGACCACATCGCATTGGCGGCCGAGGTCGCGTTCGACAACTTCGACCGCTACGCCGGCGACCTGGGCGGTCGCCTCATAGCCGGCGGCTTTGACCCCGGCTTCTACTGGGGGCAAGTGCGCTTCGACGGAGGCATGAAGGTCGAGATGCTGCAGCCACATGAGTGGCATGAGTTCGACTTCCTGCGACGCTTCCTGGATCGCAACGGGCCAGGCCCCCACCACTGCACGTTCAAGGTGCCAGACATTCGTGCGGCCATAGCGACGGTTCGAAGCGCCGGGTACGAGGTCGTGGGCGAACGCCTCGACGGTTCAGACTGGCAAGAGGCCTTCATCCACCCGAAGAGCTCACACGGCATCGTCGTTCAACTCGCCCAGGTTCCCGACGCAGATACTGACGGCGAAGAGGCAGCCACTCCCCCGGCAAGATCTGGTGCGCAGGCACGCCTCGTTCGCATTGTCCATCTCGTCGACGATCTCGATGAACCAGTAGAACTCTTCGAGGGACTGCTGGACGGTGCGAGAACAGGTGAAGGCAAGAACGACGAGGGCGAATTCGTCGACCTGCAGTGGCCGGTGGACGGCAATATCCGCCTGCTGATGCCCTCGGCGCCCGAAGCGGTCGCCTGGCTGGGTGGTCGGCCGGGCCGAAACTACCGGATCGACTTCGCAATGACTAACCCGGGGCAGGTCCCTGGAGCTCGGCTCATATCACCAGGGCTCTACGAGGTGAAGCCAGAGAACAATCTCGGCACCCGGCTGCATCTCGCCGAGCACAGTTCGGGAAGCGTAGCGCCATCCCATATGCGGTAATAGGGTTACGCCTCCCGCACGAAACTAGTCGAACCGTGGTGTGTCCCGCAGGCTGCGCTTGAGCTCAGCGAAGCCGGGCACTTTGGCGATCGCCTCGACCAGATGCCACAGGTCAACCGCAGCCTGACCTCGGGGAATCCCCGACAACACCGGACCAAAGAACGACATCGCTGCGTCAGTATCAGGCGCGAAGGTGATAATTGGTGTGCCAACGTCCGGCCCGGTACGCCCAAGCGCCTCTGCAGATTCGACTCCCAGGACGTCATCGAGAGAGGCGTCACTTGCGGCCTCGATCAGATCGGCGGGAAGACCCGCTGCTCGCAATGAGGCCTCAATGACCGGGTTGGCTACGGACTCCAGCGGCTCGTCAGCGAAATTCTTGCGCAGACCCAGATTGTGATTCCGGGTGCCCAGTTCTGTGTAGAGCCGCCCGACAGACTCGTTGCCGAAATCATTGCGGACCTGGGCCATCACGCGAAGCTGACGAAATCCACCCATGTGACTGTGCTCGTACCCCGGCGGATAATTGGCATAGCCGTTCTCCTCGTTGATCACCTTCAGCGCGATGAACTTCCAGCGCAGCTCGAGGTCGATCTGGTCAGCCACCTCGACGGCCCAGCGGCTGGTTATCCAACAAAACGGACAGATCGGATCAACAAAGAAGTCGGCGGTAGCGGTCATAGGCAGAAATCGTATCCGTCCTCTGCGCCGAGACCACCCTTACTACGAGGCGTCAAGTGGAAGCACACACAACCATCTTGCTGAACCGTCTGGGATCTTCACCCGCAGACTGTTCGGATTCGTGCACGCGCGAAGGTCGTCAACCACCTGCACCGGGCGACCCAGATTCGGTTCTGAGCAATCCACGGTCACGATCAGGTCGGTGACGGTTAACTGCACACAGGTATCTGGCGTGACGTCAGGGGCTTCCTCACCCAGGGCTGCAGCTACCTGATCCTGGTCATCGTCAACGAACTGGGAAAGCACAACAAGGAACAAGGCCCACGTGAGACCCAGTCCGATAAACGCCAACAGGATGCGCCAAGCCAATAGTCGTAATGACACGGTGGCCCCCATATCTGGAGACACCCAACCCTCATCACGCTCGACGTAGGTCTGAGCAGGCCGCACGGGCTGGCGCTCCCAGCTCGATCTCTGGTCGTATTCGCGGCGCTTCTCGACATTGCCGAGAACCGCCCAGGCCTCGTTCAATGCCCGCATCGACTTCTCAGCGTCTTC
Organism: uncultured Acidimicrobiales bacterium; assembly: GCA_964446225.1. Taxonomy (GTDB): domain Bacteria; phylum Actinomycetota; class Acidimicrobiia; order Acidimicrobiales; family Poriferisodalaceae; genus CAYUOD01. The sequence goes on from CAYUOD010000172.1 coordinate 4,048, forward strand.
TTGAGTTTGAGGGTCCGCGCTCACATAGCGGTCTGGATGAAGGGCTCTGGCCCGAGAACGATAAGCGGTACGCAGCTCAGATGAGGTCGCAGTCGAAGTCATCCCGAGGCGCTTGTAGAAATCGGCTGACACGTCTAGTAGCCGAGCGAGGAATCAGCCACGCCGATGAGATCCTCACCATGCACGAAGCGACGGACGTTCTCTGAAATTCGAGCATGCAGAAGAGGGGCTGCCATCTCTGGAGTATTACCGACATGCGGGGTGATAAGACAGCGCGGCTCACTCCACAGCGGGTGACCGGCCGGCAGAGGCTCAGGCGCTGTGACATCCAGTGCGGCGCCGCCGATCTCACCGTTTCTGAGCGCTTCAACGAGGGCGTCAGTGTCGATATGTCCGCCCCGAGCCAGGTTCACCAGCCACGCATCGCTGCGCATTGAACCCAACGCCTCGGCATCGATGATGTGATACGTATCGTCGGTGAGGGCCAGGGCGAGCACCACGAGATTGGCCTCTGGAAGGACCTCGGGCAGCATGGCCGAGGTGACGACCCGGTCCGCTCCAGCGAATGCCTCGGCGCTACGACGGACAACCGTGATCCGAGCACGAAACGGCGCCAGCAGCCCCACGAGCACACGCGCGATACCCCCGCCCCCGAGGATCACCACGTTGGCATCGAAGAGATTCTGTCCCTCCGGTGGAGACCATTCGCCAGCACGGGCATAGGTGGCCAGGCCTCTCATGCCTGCAAGAGCCAGCATCAAGACATGCTCGGCTACCGGTTCGGAATAGACGTCCTTGCCTGAAGTCCAGATCCTGGTGTCGTCCAGGATGTGGACAAACGGCTCGATACCGGCGAATACGAGCTGGATCCACTCCAGGTGATCGCCGTGGTCGGTCACAATCTGCGCCAGTCCCTGCGCTTCGCGAGGATCAATCCAGACGAGCGCTTCGGCCTCGGAAAGCGCCACCACCGTTGCCCCACCGCTCTCAACTGACCTCACTACTAACTCATAGGAGGCGTAACTGGCTGGCTCTACAGCAACACGGCGCGTGGACATGCCCGCAACTCTACAGAACGCAATCTTTGTGCCACGGCTACTTTCTCAGCACTTTTACCGCGATACTGGGATAACTATGGACAGAACCGAACGCGACCTTCGCTACCTCAACCGAGAGACCTCCTGGCTTGAGTTCAACCGGCGCGTTCTGGAGATCGCAAAGGACGACAAGACGCCGCTGCTGGAGCGGGTCAAGTTCCTGTCCATCACCCATTCGAACCTCGACGAGTTCTTCCAGGTGCGCGTCGCTGGGCTGATCCACCTCCTCAACAAGAGTTACGCGAGCCGCACAGCAGATGGAAAAACTGCTGCAGAACAGCTCTCAGAGATTCGCGAATCGGTGGAGGCCATCTACAAAACCACCGGCGACCTGTTCACCAACGAACTGGTGCCGGCACTACGCGCTGAAGGGATCGACTTCAGTACCTGGGAAGAGCTGAGCCAAGAAGACCGCGACTGGGTCGTGAACGTGTTCCGACGTCAGATCTTCCCAATCGTCACACCGATGGCTGTAGACCCGAGCCACCCGTTCCCTTACATTTCCGACCTGTCGCTCAATCTCGCCGTGACCGTGAGAGAGCCGGGTAGCGCACGCACACGTTTCGCCAGAGTCAAGGTGCCGCAGAACCTGCCGCGTTTTTTAGTCCTGCCGGACGATGAGCGGTTCATTTCTCTTGAGGACGTCATATCAGAGTTCCTCGACGAGCTCTTCCCCGGTATGGAGATCGTCTCCCACTCCCCTTTCCGCGTCACCCGCGACTCGGATTTCGATG
>CAYUOD010000173.1:0-1106 GCA_964446225.1 uncultured Acidimicrobiales bacterium
CCCCAAGAGATCTTGGTGAGGTTCCACGCATTCGCAATCCGGCCCATAGTTCCCGCTTTCGTTGTCTCTAACTATCTCATTGGAACGCAGCCATGGGGAGGCAAGCGACGTTTTTTCTTTTCCTGTACGCCGGGGAGAGTGCAAGTGATTAACGATGTGTTAAGACCGTCACATAATCGAGACATACGGTGGCCGCGTTTGGCATAGTCAGGTTCCCGGGGGGCCGCGCTGGGTAGGAAATCAAACCAACCCATTACGAAAGGCCACCCATGTTGAAACGCATAGCTCTCGCCATTGCGGCCCTGTCACTTGTTGCGGTTATCGCGCCAGCGAGCGCATCGGCTTCTGAGTCGGACCAGGGCCGGTCTCACTCTCGAGCCGACTCGCATCATGACGACTCAGACGATGACGACGATGATGATGACGACGACGATGATGACGGGCTTCGGACCTATGAAGTCACGATCACGAACCTGACCGAAGGGCAGCCGTTTACACCGCCCGTCGTCGCAGTGACTGACAAGCGCGTCAGGCTGTTCAAACCGGGCCGTCGTGCCTCTGTTGAGATCCAGGAGATTGCTGAGAACGGCAATCTGGCCCCAATGCTCGCATTGCTGGATCCAGCGACCAACGAGCACGTCTACAGCCTGGCCCCAATCGGCGGTCCAGTTGTGCCCGCGGGCCTGCCCGGTTCAGCAAGCTTCGGTGACTCGGTGACGCTCACCGTTACTGGTGATGACGACGCTGAATACCTGGCCTGGGCTTCGATGCTGATCTGCACGAACGATGGCTTCACCGGCGGCAGCAGGATTGAGTTGCCTGAAGAGGTCGGACACAGCGTGACCCGCCGTTCGCGTGCCTACGACGCAGGTACTGAGATCAACACTGAAGACTTTGCCGACATTGTGCCTCCTTGTCAGGGACTCGTCGGGATCTCCAGCGGAGACGCTGGTACCGGTATGAGCAACCCAGCGTTGGCACAAGACCGTCGTATCCGCCGCCACCGTGGCATCAGAGGAATTGACGACCTGCAGCCACTGCATAACTTCCACGGCGCAGTCGCCACCATCAGCATCGAGCGCGTCAGCTAGGTGTGATGACGGTGG
>CAYUOD010000173.1:1206-5844 GCA_964446225.1 uncultured Acidimicrobiales bacterium
AACCGAGGATTTCACCCTGCTGGACGCCTGGGCACTACCTGCCTCGGGGAGTCTGGAGGAATTCGCTGACTTGTGTGAGATAGTCACCGAGATGGGTCCATCTGATGATCGGTCCTCACGCTTGTCGAACTGGCTCTTCGCCGCTCGCATGCGACTCGGTAATTGGTTTGGCTGGGATAAGAACACGAACACGTTGCCAATTCCTGGGTGTACAGAGGCCTCGCTCTATGAGCGGTTACCCGATGATCTCAAGCACACCAGACCGGCCCTTGATGATGACGCCATGTTCCGGCCAATTTTCCGTACCGATCGGGAACTGGCATCTGAGACATCCAACTCAACCGTGCACGCCATTATGCATGTGGGCTGGGTGGACCAGGGCGACGGCACGTACCGAGGGCAGATGGGCGTCTATGTGAAGAGCCGGGGCCGACTTGGTCCGATTTACATGACGTTGATTGCGCCGTTTAGGCATTGGATCGTGTACCCGGCGATGATGCGCAGCATCGGGCGCCAGTGGGACGCTCGACCAGGCCGATGAGCACAGTCCGTACCGTGATGTGTTTGCCCGCCCCAGAGTTTGACGCGTCAGCACAAGATTTCGAGCAGCACAACTTAGAGCGGTGTGCCCGAGTCCACAGCTTTCTGAAGGGCCGGATTGTCGATCTCGCGACAGAGTGACTGGGCGGCATCACCAGCGCGGTCGTCACCGAGGACCCCAAGCCGAAGGGCAGCTCTTGCGGAGAATTCCCTGAGTCCGCTGCGTGCAGCACAGGTGGCGAGCTCCTGTGCTGTGGAGCGGTGGAGCTCTGTGTTCGAGACCCCGATGATGTCGCACTTGCCTTCTAAGGCGTGGGCGTGGATCCAAACGTAGGGAAGCTGGTACTTGAGGCTGCGGGTGGTCCAGACCACGGCGGCTTCGTTCTGGCCCCTGTCTCGGGCCACCGCTGCGAGAGAGCGACACGCCACAGACTCCCAGCAGTGATCGTTCACTTCCCGGCTGAGGGCGTAGGCCGTCTCAAGCTGATTACGCGCCTCTTCAAGCTTCTGCTGGCGTCGGAGTATCTCGCCCCGCTGAGCCTGGGGCCACGGCAGCAGGGCGGCCCAGCGTTCAGATCGAGCGATTTCGATGCTCTGGTCGCACAGGTCCAGAGCGCTCGCCAGATCGCCGCGTGTCATATGGCTACGAGCAGCCATCGAGTAGCTCCACGCGACTTGGCGCGGCCGCTCGGCCCTTGTGGCTTGCTCGACTGACAGGCCGAATGCGGCGAGAGACTGCTCGTAGCGCGCGTCGTCGTGGAGCGCTAGCCCCCTCAGGCCATTGGCCAGAGCAAGAAGATGATCGCTACCGTCAGCGAGGCCCTGGGCCTGTTCGATCCAGTAGAGGGCCTGGATCGAGTCGCCGGTCTGGACGTGGACATAGGACAGTTCGCTGCACGCCCTCGAGGCCAGGTCGTGTCGGTTGCCACGATGGGCGGCCGTCATCCCCCGGTGCAGCACTGAGGTTACTTCCGTGGTGCGGTCTTTTGCGGCGTGTGTGAGGGCTTCTCCGAGTTCGATGAGTGCCTCTGCTTCAGCGTCAGGATCGGTGCTTTCTGAGGCCAGTTCGGCTGCACGGCGAAGTTGCTCTAGCCCTCGTTCAATGGCCCCGGCTGTTATCGCGGCGCGGCCGACTTCGAGTTGGGCGCGCATTTCGGCGTTCGCCGAGACGGGCTGACTTCTTCTGCTTGAGGATGTTGGTGGGACTGCGGCCTGAATCAAGGTGTCTGGTAAGGCGCAGTCAAGCTCTCGCGCGAAGAGATCCTCGCAACGTATGAGGTGCCGCCGAAGCTCGTCGACCAACCCTGCGGCAGCCAACGCACGAAGAAGTGCCTCCTGGTTGCGACATTCCAACGGGTCGAGCTCTACCAGGCGACGGGCAATGCTCAGCGCCGATTCGTGGCGCCCCGAGGCGAGGTCAGCCAAGGATTCGTCCCGGAGCAAGGTCTGCTCTCGCCCTGCGAGTTGAAGTCGCTGTGACTCGAGCCAGAACTCGAACGCGGGCAAGGCGCTGAACGTGAGATCGCCGAGGAGCGTTCCGCTGGAACTGAGGTCGAGGCGCTGGTCGGGCCATTGAACCAGTTGGTAGAGGTCAATACTGTGCCCCTCTGGCAAGGCAAGCGTCAGGGGGTCGCCACCGAGTACCTCTACTGACCAGCCTGTTGAGCGTCGAATCTCTGAGAGCGTCCACCGGAGTGTCGCGAGCGGATCAGCGGCGTCGTTGAAGAGCAGCTCAGCGACGGTTCGCCGAGTTGGGGGAGTATCGCGGAGTACGAGGTAGGCCAGCAGAGCCCACGCTTTCCGTCCCTTGGGCGAGCGCACAGCGACTCCGTACTGCTTTATGCAAGGTGTGCCAAGGAGCTGAACAAAAACGCTGATGACTGCCCCTTCTAGCTGATCTGCCCCTAAGCCGCTCAGTGTAACGGCAAGGCGTTTGAACAGGCGTGTGAAGAATTGCGCTCTTGTTCAAACGCGTGGGTAAACGCTTGTGCCGCATGGTTACACGCAACCACAAATTTGGAGCGTGAGTTATGAGTTGGAATGTATCCGGAAGCTATTACGAGTCCTGCAACTGCGAGGCCGCCTGCCCGTGCGTCTTTCTGAGCCCGCCTACAACTGGCGAGTGCACTGTGCTTGTCGGCTGGCACATTGACGAAGGCAATTATGAAGGCACCTCACTCGACGGGCTGAACGTGGCCCTGGCGGTTCAGGTGCCCGGGCACATGATGGAGGTCAAGTGGAACGCGGCTGTCTATCTCGATGATTCTGCCTCAGAAGCACAGGCGGGCGCGCTTGGGGCCATCTTTTCCGGGGCCGCCGGCGGCCACCCTGCAGCTCTCGCCAGCCATATTGGCCAGGTGTTGGGTGTCACCTCCGCTCCAATCAGTTTTGATATCGACGGGTTGTCGCGTTCGATGAAGATTGGTGATCTCGCGGATGTGTCGCTTACCGCGATTGGCGGCCAGGGCGGAACTGCGGTCACGGTTACCAACCACCCGCTGTGCATCTCTCCTGGCAACAGCGCGGTGGTGGCAAAGTCAGACCACCTCAAGTACACCGATCATGGCATGGAGTGGGATCTCACAGAAAAGAACGGCTTCTTCTCTCCCTTTGCCTACTCGGGCTCTTGATGACTGCTGTTCTGCCAGCCAGGACGACCGTGGCGCGAGCGGCTGTGCCCGCCGCGCTATTGCTCGTCACGGCTGCATGTTGGGCGTACTTGTTCTTGCTGAGAGCCGAGATGGGAGCGACGGTGTCAGCGTTTGCAATGCCAATGACTGCCAGTTGGACCCGCAGCGACTTCGTGCTCATGTGGACGATGTGGGCTGTGATGATGGCGGCGATGATGATTCCGTCGGCCTTGCCGATGGTCTTCGCCTACGCAAGATCGGTAAATGGCGGAACAGTAAGCGTCAACGGTTCTACACCTCTGTTTGTGGCTGGCTACCTGGTGACGTGGAGTGGGTTTGCGCTGCTTGCAGCCCTTGCCCAATGGAGGCTCCACGACGCCGCACTGGTCAACGCAATGGGGGTATCGAGAAGTCCGTGGTTGGGCGGGATCATTCTTCTCGGCGCTGGGGTGTATCAGTTCACCCCAGCGAAAGACGCCTGCCTCGGAAAGTGTCGAACACCGCTTGGCTTTCTGCTGAGTGAATGGCGCGAAGGCAACCGAGGAGCCTTCGTCATGGGCAGCCGCCATGGGACCTTGTGTATCGGCTGCTGTTGGGCGCTGATGGGCCTGCTGTTTGTGCTCGGAGTGATGAATCTGTGGTGGATCGTGCTGGTTTCCACGGTTGTTCTCATCGAGAAGACCACTCAGAGCCGGGCGCTACCGAAGATCCTCGGTATTGGCTTGGGGATCTGGGGCGCTACTCTGCTCGTCGGCATAACGAGCATTGGAGCATAGGTCCGAGGACATGGTGTTCGTATGACTATGCAGACTCGTGTATACTCGTTCAATGGACAGCACAGCCGTAGGCATTATCGGAGGATCAGGGTTCACAGGAGCAGAACTCCTGCGCCTCGCCGTGGGTCATCCCGGGTTGGATGTTCGCTTCGCCACTGGTGACTCACAGGCTGGTACAAAGGTCGGTGACCTCTACCCGAACCTCGCTCCGGCCTACCCAGACCTGAGCTTCGTCAGCTACGACCCGGCGCTGCTCAACGATGTAGACCTCGTGTTCGTGTGTCTGCCACATGGTGCCTCGCAGAAGATGATGGCGACGCTCGTCGATCAGGTAAATCACGTGATTGATCTCGGCGCAGACTTCCGTTTGCAGGACGCCAGCCTGTATCCCGTTTGGTATGGCGCTGAGCATGTCGTCCCCGAACTTCTGCCCAAGTTTTCATATGGATTGCCCGAGCGGTACCGCTCAGAAATCGCAAAGCTGGACCATGTCGCTGTGCCCGGCTGCTACCCGACCACCGCAGCGCTGGCGCTCGCCCCACTCGTGGACGCAGGACTCATTCAGGCCACCGGCGTCATCGTGGATGCAGCCACCGGCGTGTCTGGAGCCGGCCGGCCAGCCAAGCCCGGAACCACATTCACCGCCGTCGACAGCGACTTCAGCGCCTACGGGCTACTCAATCATCGCCACA
>CAYUOD010000174.1:0-5837 GCA_964446225.1 uncultured Acidimicrobiales bacterium
CTCACCCTTCGGGGGTGGTGTAATAGGCAACACAACTGGTTCTGGTCCAGTTATTAGGGGTTCGAGTCCTCTCCCCCGAGCTGAATCAACAAAGCCCCAGGCCTGTGTGGCCTGGGGCCTTGTTCGTTCAGACTTTGTTGTTGCTCTACTTGTCTGCGCTGAGTGCGAAGCCAGCCATGAACGGCTTCTGCAGCGCCAGGAACACGATCGCCGGCGGTATGGACACAATGAGCGCGGCCAGCATGAGGGGCCCGTAGGTGATACCTGTGTCGAGTGTCTGCAGACCCTGGAGGCCTACCTGCACGACCTGCTTGTCAGGGTTGGAGATGATCAGGACTGGCCAGAGGTACATGTTCCATACGAATACGAACTGGATGACAGCTAGGGCGCCGATGACGTTCCACGACAAAGGGATCAGGACCTTGAACAGGAACTGGATCGGTGAAGCGCCGTCGATCTGGGCGGCTTCGGAAAGCTCACGTGGCAGGTTGGCGAAGTGTTGGCGGAACAAGAAAGCACCGGTTGCTGAAGCAGCGAACGGTACGACCAGTCCGGCCATTGTGTCTTTCCAACCGAGGTCAGACACGATACGGAACAGAGCCAGAATCATCACCTCGGTCGGCATCATCAAGGTGATGAGCACGAAGAAGAAGACGATCCACTTGCCGCGGAACTTGAAGTATACGAACGCCAATCCTGCTAACAGGCTGAGTACAGTCTTGGCGACGGTGATCAGGGTCGCCTGCACTAGCGAGTTCCACATGAGGTTGCCCAGGTTGCGGTCATTCCAGACCTGGTCAAAGTGCTTGGCAAGGCCAGTACCCGGCGTCAGTTGAAAGCTGAAGATCTCGGGGTTTGTCTGTGTCGAGATGAGTGCTGCGTAAGCCAGGGGAAACAGGATGATCGCCATCGACAACCAGATCATCACATGAACTGGCCAGTCGCGGCCCCGCCATAAGCCCGACTTGGGGGCGTGCATAGATAGGCCGACTTGGTTACGCGCTGCCATAGCTGATCCGCCCCTCTGATTGGCGGAACTGCCAGGCCGTAAGACCGATAACTGCCAGGAACAGCACGACCGACTGCGCAGCGCCTCGACCGAGGTCGCCGTTGTCTACTCCAACTCGGATGATCTCGTAGATGGCCACCGATGTGGCACCCGCCGGAGCGCCCTTGGTGAGGAAGTCGATGGTTCCGTAGATGTCAAAGAACGAGTAGGTGAGATTCGTGATGAGCAAGAAGAAGGCGATCGGCCCAAGTGCTGGAAATACAACCGCGCGGAGCCGCTGGAACGAGTTTGCGCCGTCGAGAGCCGCTGCCTCGATCTGGTCTTTGGGCACGGTCTGAAGGCCAGCGAGGAAGAACAGAAGGTTGTAGCCGAGCAACTTCCATACCGATGAAATGATCACCGTAAAGCGAGCGAGCTGTGCATTGAGCGCATAGTTCGGGAAGTCGTAGCCAAGGTTCTCTGCCACTGCGGCAAAGATGCCGCCGGTGGCATTGAACATCATGAAGAACAGGATTCCGGCCACCGGAGGTGAAATCGCGTAGGGCCAGATAAGCAATGTGCGGTAGGCCGTGATGCCCCGCACGTTGCGGTATGTCAGATACGCCAGTGAGAATCCGAGCACCATGCTGATGATGACGATGCTGGAGGAAATGATGAGGGTATTGACGTAGATACCCCGGTAGCCGCCGTTCTCGTTCTCGAAGATGAAGTAGATGGAGAACAGGAAGACAAGAATGCCGAACGGCTGGATCACCCGGGTGAACTCGTGGGCCTTTGATCCCGGCTTGGAGTGCTTGTGCCACAGGCTGACACCGAAGATGATGCCGAAGCCGATCATCGGGAGCATGACCACGGTGGTCGGGCTCTCGACGAGGAGCTCTGAGAAGTTACTCAGGCAGCGTTCGCCGACTCGAGGCGTACCCAGGCGTGTCAGCTTGGTCGAAAGCGTGAACGTTCGGTAGGCCGGAAGATAAAGAAAGTAGACCAGAACCGCAAGAGTGGGGGAAAGAAGTAGCCATGGCACCCACCACCCCATCTTGAAGGTTCCGGTCCGGATCTCTCCGCTACCGAGATCAGCTGAGCGTTGATTGAAGACTGCACGGGCGCCGGCGCCGAACATCCACGCGAACGTGGTTGATACGGCGACGCCCAGCACAGCTTCAGTCGACTCAGCGTCGCTAGCGAAGGTGCAGTAACCGAGCGCGGTCAGGATGACCAACGCGCCGGTTACTCCAAGAAGTGCCCCAACGGCGCCCTGTCGCTTGGACTTATATCCAAACGACAGGACACCCACCGCCGCAGCGATGATGAGGCTAATGACAAGTGCCATGGATCAGTATTTATCCGAACAACTCGTTGTAGTCGTCGAGGAGTGACTGGGCTTCGTCCTGGGCTGAGGCCATACGTTCTGCGACGTCCACGTCGTTCACGAGGATGTCCTCGATCGCAGCGGTGACTACGTCACGGATAGCAACGAAGTTGCCAACGAAGGCGCCAGTTGAGGCAGGGGTATCTGCTGCAGCGTTGAGCTGATCAGATGCAACTGCTGAGTTCGGGCTTTCCTCGAACCATCCCTCGGACTCCAGCAGGGCAGTTGCCTCGTTGGTGATTGGGATGTAGCCGGTGACCTGGTGCCACAGTGCGGCGTTCTCTGGGTTCGAGAAGAAGTTCATGAAGGCAAGTGCGCCGTCCTGCTCAACTTCGTCGAGACCGTTGGTCATCCAGAGTGTCGCTCCGCCAATCAGGTTGCCGACGTAGTCGACGTCCTGGTTGTAAGGCATGAAGGAGGTACGTACTTCGAACCCGTTGGTCGCACCGGACTCGGTGAGAACGGTTGTGTCAGAGGACGAGTACACGAGCATGGCTACGTTCTGAGCCTCAAATGCTGCTGCAGTTCCGCCCCAATCGCGCTGGGTTCCTGTGTAGACGTAGTAACCGCTGTCTGCGAGGTCACTCCACCACTGCACGTAGTTCACAGCTGCTTCGGAGTTCAGGAAGATCTCCGTGGCACGTGCGTCACGGCCGTTGCCGTTGTTCACGAGGTCGGCGCCAGCCTGTCCGAGGGACTGCTCAAAGAACCAGCCGTGGTTTGGCCAGGTGATGCAACCTTCAGATGGTGCGTCGTCCAGAGCCATGATGGCTCCACAAGCTTCTTCGATGCCCGCCCAGGTGGTGGGTGGCTCTTCGATACCAGCTGCGTTCAGGATGTTCATGTTGGAGAACATCGTGGTCGACGATGTGTTCCAAGGCATCGAGTAAAGCGAGCCGTCAATGGTGTAGTACTTGGCTGCCGCCGAGACGACGTCATCCAGAACAATTGATTCGCCGAGGATCTCGGTACGACCAGCAACAGCGTCGGTTACCGATGCGAAGACCGGGTTTCCGTCGGCGTCGATGGCGTCAAGCGCCTCTTGAGTTGCTGCTTCGAAGAAGTGGATAATCTCAGGTGGACTTCCATCGTCGATAGCGAGCAAGGTCTGCTCGAACACTGTGTTGTACGAGTCAAATGGTGTTACTACGACCTCATACTCAGGGTGCGCAGCGTTGAATTCGGCTGCGCGGTCCTTGGTGAAGTTCAGGCGTGCATCGTCATTGAAGGCGATCCACATTTCGATGGTGGTTACTTCGGCGGCAGGTGCCTCTGTCTCTTCGGTTGGTGCCTCCGTTGTTCCGGCGGGTGCCTCCGTTGTTTCGTCGGCAGGTGCCGCGGTGGTCGCGGGGGCGTCGCCGCCGCTACTGGTGTCGCCGTTGTCATCGCTGTCGCCGCAGGCGGCCGCAATCAACGCAAGCGCCATTAACAGCGCAATAATACGTTTCACTGGATCTCCCCTTGAGTTGGGTGCAACTCTGTCAGCCGTGGACCCTAGCACTGGTTTGGTTGTCGTTCCACGCCCCGTCCAGAGAAGCGCTGCAATGGGGTACTACATGGGGTTTTGCCCCCCCTGATACGTCTATGGCCCCCAAAAACGTCAGATTCGGACCAGTAAACGCGCCGAGATCGCCCGATTTGTCCCACTCTATGATGTTTACTCTTGCCTCATGTGACTAACGAAATCCTGTTGACTCTGGTTTACGGGAGCTCAGCGCGACGGCGTTTTGATCCTCGCATAGGGGGAGTTATACTCGTTCTTCGGCTCATTGCGATGAGCGAGCCTCGCCCCCATCGTCTAGCGGCCTAGGACACCACCCTCTCAAGGTGGACGCACGGGTTCAAATCCCGTTGGGGGTACGTAACACAAAGGCCCTGGCTGGACTGATGTCCGGACAGGGCCTTTGTTGTTCTCGTCAGTCCATCATCTTGTTGTTGGCGCCTATGAGCACGACCACGATGACGCAGGGCTCGTCGTAGGGATTGCGCCAGGCGTGGCGGGTGCCGTTCTGCACGACAGTGTCGCCAGCGCTGAGTTCGCGGGTTGCGCCGTCGTCGAGTTCGAGCACCACGCGGCCCGACACGATGAACTCGTAGTCAATGCTGGCCGTTGTGTGCATGCCGGGGTTCTCCGGCTCCAGGTGCGCGGCCATGCCGGGCAGCTTTGCCTCAACCTCCACGAGGGCAGCATCCATGTCGAAGTCTGCGGCATACTCGGCGCTGTTGGGTGCAACGGTGAACAGGCCAAAACGAAACCCTTCAACCGGCGGGAAGTAGGCCTCATTGCTCGGTTCTGAGCCGTCGCCGGGGAAGGCGCACTTCTCGTCGCTGCCCCACATCCGGTGAAAGGCCGCTCCGGGCAGCAGGGCTAGCGTCACAGGCTCCACTTCCTCATCGCTGGCAAATACAGCCTTGCCTGCAGCGTCGTGGCCGGTAACTACCCGTCGGATTCCCATGGTTCCCCTTTGTTGGTGAGATCGACCGTAGCCGCAGAATCACCGCGAATCCCAGACGAGTGCCGGTGATCGCGACAAGACTGATCTCGTGACAGATCCGATCCGCGTCCGCCGCGAACCCGAAAAGTTCAGAGAGGCGCGGGTCACAGATCTCACACGGATCAGCCCCTACCTCACCGGCGTCACTCTGGCCGGGCCTGAACTCCAGGGTTTTGACCGCGGCTTACCCGCCGCCAGCGTGAGACTGCTGGTACCAGAACTCCACAGAGACGTGGTGATGCCTACCTGGAACGGCAACGAGTTTCTTCTCGCCGACGGCAGCCGACCAATTATCCGCACACTGACGCCGGTGCAGTTCGATGACGAGACATTGCAGCTTGAGCTTCACGTCGTGCTACACGGCCATGGGCCTCTGTCCGATTGGGTGTCCCATGGCGGAATCGGGGCCACAGTTGCGGTGTCGGGTACCGGGCGTGGGTACGAGGCGGACGCCGAGGCGCGGCGCCTTGTGGTAGTTGGAGATGAGTCGGCGTTACCGGCAATCACGGTGCTCATGAATGAGTTACGGCCCGAGCTGGAGATGACCGTACTGGTTGAAGTTCGTTCCGCAGCAGCGCGCATCGAGATGCCCGAGCGCCCCGGGAGCACCGTGCAGTGGCTGGCAGCACATGTCGATGCTCCTCCCGGCGATGCCCTCGTAGCGGCCGTCGTAGCAGCAGAACTGACAGGCGAAGATCGCATCTGGGCGGCCGGAGAAGCGGCTGCGATGCAGAAGATCCGCCGCAATCTCTTTGAAGAGCGGGCGCTGTCCCGTAGTAGTGGCGTCGTGCGCGGCTACTGGAAAGTTGCCCGCTAACGGGTTTTGGCAGGCGACAACGATAGGACCAATGGCACTTTGGTCGCGGACTATGGGCACTACTGATGCTGTGGTCAGTTGCCTACTGTCAGACACTATGAAGCACTCGAAGAAACTTATTCCGATACTCATGGTGCTCGCCCTGCT
>CAYUOD010000175.1:0-5791 GCA_964446225.1 uncultured Acidimicrobiales bacterium
AGCCGGACTGCCATCGGGGTCTGCCCCCAGACCAACCGATTCCACCAGGAGAGAAGTTCAACTGTGGCCGTAAAGCTCCGCCTCACGCGCGTAGGCAAGAAGAAGCAACCGACATACCGCGTCGTTGCCGCCGATTCACGTTCCCCCCGCGACGGTCGGTTCATCGAGATCATTGGCACATATGCGCCACGCTCCGAACCGTCCGCCATCAAGATCGACGCCGAGCGTGCGCTGCACTGGTTGAACGAAGGCGCACAGCCGTCCGAGCGCGTTGAGAAGCTCCTCAAGATCGAAGGCATCTGGGACGTGTTCAAGGGCAAGGCTGACATTTCCTCCCTCGCAAAGCCAGAAGCCGCTGAGACCGAAGCCGACAAGTCCGAGACTGCCGAGGTGGCTTCGTGAGTGATACAGCCGAGAACGTTCTTCACTACCTGGTGAGCCAGATAGTCGAGAACCCAGACGAAGTCGAAATTGAAGCTCACAGCACCGACGACAAAGTGGTCTTGACCGCTCGCGTTGCCTCAGGCGACATGGGCCGTGTCATTGGCAAGCGTGGTCGCGTTGCCCGCTCGATTCGTACTTTGGTGCGCGCTGCTGCCGCCAAAGACGGACTCACCGCAGAAGTTGAGTTTGACGGCTGATACCCCTTTGCTGATCGTTGGGCGGATCACGAAGCCCTTCGGCATGAAAGGCGAAGTGGTCGTACTCCTGACGACCACAGAACATGACCGTGTGGCGGTTGGGTCGATCCTGGAGACGGATCGTGGTCCGCTGACGGTAAAACACTCTCGTCCGCATCAGGACCGGTTTGTCGTCCTGTTTGAGGGCACTGCTGGCCGAAACGGAGCAGAGACTCTCGGCGGACTCGAGCTTCGTGCTGCACCGATCGAGGGCGACGACGAGTTGTGGGCGCACAAGCTCATCGGTATGTCTGTGCATGATTCCTCGGGTCATGATCGCGGCAAGGTCGTGAGTCTTCATGTCAATCCCGCCAGCGATCTGGTCGAACTCGAGGACGGCAGGCTGGTGCCACTGCGATTCGTGACTGTCGTTGAAGACGGTGTGATCCAGGTGGACGTCCCCGACGGCCTCTTTGAGGTCTAGAGCACTGTGCGGGTAGACGTCTTTAGCGTATTTCCCGAGATGATCTCGGATTACTGCGCAAAGAGCGTGCTCGGAAGAGCCCAGCGCTCAGACCTGCTTGACGTCCGGGCCCACGACCTGCGCATGTGTACTGAGGACGTTCACCATCAGGTGGATGACCGTCCGTTCGGGGGAGGCGCAGGCATGGTGATGATGCCCGAGCCGATATTTCGCGCGGTCGAGGCTGTAGACCCTGCGAGGCCGCTGTTTTTGATGAGCCCGGGAGGCAGGCGCCTCGACCAGGCCTTCGCCATGGAACTGTCTGGGCTCGATGGCTTCTCGCTGTTGTGCGGCCGCTACGAAGGTGTGGACGATCGCATCAGGACAGAGTTGGTCGACGCAGAGATCTCGATCGGCGACTTTGTGCTTGCGGGCGGGGAGCTTGCTGCCCTTACCGTCATTGAAGCCGCTGCGCGCCTCGTGCCTGGCGTGCTGGGCAATGACGCGTCTGCGTTGGATGAGTCGTTCAGCACTGGTCTGCTGGAGTACCCGCAGTTCACGAGGCCGGCTGAGTTTCGCGGCATGAACGTGCCCGAGGTGCTGCGCAGTGGCGACCACGCGCGCGTCCAGCGCTGGCGGCGTGCCCAGGCAATCGTGCGCACGATGCGTCACCGCAGCGACCTTCTGGCAGCTGCGGACGTCACACCTGCTGACTGGAAACTGCTTGATGAGTTTGGGCTGCTGGAGACGGCGCAGACTCTGGGCTACACTTATCCAACTGTGTGAGCCGGACTTCATCGGCTCGTTCCCCGTTCTAGAAGATCCTCAGGAGCCTCCGCGTCATGCAAGCGACCGATGTGCTTGATCAGCAAAGCCTAAAAAACGATGTGCCAGAGTTTGGCCCCGGCGACACACTTGATGTGCATGTCCGCGTGGTTGAAGGCAGCCGTGAACGCGTCCAGGTGTTCACTGGCGTAGTTATAGCCCGTCGTGGCCATGGCGTCAGCGAATCATTCAAAGTACGCAAGCTCAGCTTCGGCGTGGGCGTGGAGCGTACGTTCCCGATCCACTCGCCCATCATCGCTGAGATCAAGGTTGTCACCCGTGGCGATGTACGCCGTGCGAAGTTGTACTACCTGCGCGATCGTGTCGGCAAGGCAGCCCGCGTGAAGGAACTGCGCGACTAGACACCTCGATGGCTGATCCTCGCCGAGCACTTGGCTCATACGGCGAAGATCGCATCGCAGACTGGTACGAAACTCAGGGCTTCAGCATCGTCGCGCGCAACTGGCGCGTTCGTGCTGGCGAAATCGACCTCGTTGTCTTGCGCGGCAAGGACCTCGTCTTCTGCGAGGTGAAGACGCGGTCATCCCGAAGGTTCGGCTCTCCCTTTGAGGCCGTAACGCCAACGAAACAGCGCCGCATTCGCGGGCTGGCGCTGCAGTTCCTGGCTGACAATCCGAAATACCGGGGCTCGCGGCTGCGTTTTGACGTGGCTGCGGTTGAACCCGGCTCAGTCGAGGTGATGGAGGCGGCGTTCTAGCGCCCGAACATCCATCCCCCCCATAGATGCGTAACTGGGTCGGCTATGGCCCCCGAGAGTGACGCATCTACGCTTAGCGCCTCGGTTTGCGCCGGTCCTTGAACGACCAGCAGCCGTGATGCCAGTGACGGCGCAGATCTGGAGCCTCAAGAGGCACGACCACGAGATGGCCAGTGCCAGCCGGGATCATCTGGTCGCAGCCCGGGCAGAGGTAGTCCTTGGTGGCCTGGTACGGCTGGATGCGTCTCACTTCCAGCTGCGCGTCATCGGGAAACTGCATGGCTATCCGAACAGGGTCCAGGCCAGTGCAAGCGTGATGACAACGAACGCGCCAATGACGATGGCAATGTCGAGGCCCGATTTCTTGGTCTGACGGCTGGGGTCGAATCCCATCTCCCAAGTATCGCCTTGTTCGCGCCAGTCTCGCGACCGTCACACGCGTTGTTGCTTGGCGCGCTTGGAGTGAGGGCTGCGGTTCGCAGCGCGGATACGGGAAGAGGCCAGGATGCTCGCCACTGTTGGCTCAGCAACGGTTTTTGGAGTTGAGGGGCGTGCGGTCCACGTTGAGGTCCATGTCAGCAACGGGCTTCCCGGCTTCACCATTGTGGGGCTGCCAGACACCTCATGTCGTGAGGCGCGCGACAGAGTGCGAGCTGCGCTGTTGTCCAGCGGTCTGAAGTGGCCCCAGCGTCGTGTCACCGTGAATCTGGCCCCCTCGGGTGTGCGCAAGGCAGGCGCGGGCCTCGACCTTGCGATCGCGATAGGCATCCTCATAGCCGATGATCAGATCACCGCCGACGCGGCACGAGACAGGGCATTCGTCGGCGAGTTAGGTCTTGACGGCACCTTGCGGGGCGTGCCCGGCATCGTGCCGCTGCTCGACGCAATGCACGCCAGCGAGATTGTGCTGCCCATGGAATGCGTCGTGCCACCAGATGATCTTGAGATCGTGAAGTATCGGGGTGTCAGTTCGTTGTGCGAGCTGGTAATGGCCCTTGAAGGCAAAGCTCCGTGGCCTGTTCAGCCCGAGTTCGGTGAGAGCGTTGAGAGCAGTTCGCTCCTCGATCTGGCAGATGTCGTTGGGCAGCCGGTGCCGCGCATAGCCATCGAGTTGGCTGCTGCGGGCAGGCACCATCTGCTACTCGTAGGCCCGCCGGGTGCCGGCAAGACACTGCTCGCGTCCCGGCTCCCGGGCATACTGCCCGCACTCAATGCACGCGAGGCCCGCGCAGTTGCGCGTATCTACTCGGCCGCCGGAGTCTCTCGCTCGCTGCGCTCTGTTGCGCCGCCATTTCGGGCACCACACCATGGTGCCTCCACCGTATCGCTCGTCGGTGGAGGCACCAGCCTGATGCGGCCCGGTGAGATCTCGCTGGCCTGCCACGGTGTTCTGTTTCTGGATGAACTTGGTGAGTTCTCGGTGACCGCTCTTGAGTCGTTGCGACAGCCGCTTGAACGAGGCAGCATCAACATCTCCCGTGCCAGTGCTACTGCGACGCTGCCAGCCGACTTCCTGCTCGTCGCGGCCATGAACCCCTGCCCCTGCGGACAGGACGGGGCCCCGGGAGACTGCCGCTGCAGTGATGCAGCCCGCCAGCGTTACTCGCGGAGGTTGTCTGGTCCTCTCATGGATCGATTCGACCTGCGAGTCATCGTGGGCCGGGCGGATCCGGTACAGCTACTGGCGCCGCCGAATGGCGAAGAGAGCGCCTCGGTTCTTGAGCGCGTCAAAGCGGCCCGCTCCCGAGCAGAAGAGCGCGGTGTGCGAGCGAATGCGGAATTGAGTCCGCGTGCACTTGAAGATCACTGCACTCTTGGGGCGGGCGCGAACGACGTCCTGCAGCGCCTGCTCTCGAAGAACGATCTCACCGCACGAGGCCTCCACCGGGTGAGGACGGTGGCACTCACGATGGCTGACCTGGCTGGGGAGGCCCCGGTTCTGACGCGCGAGAATCTCGTACTCGCCACGTCACTGCGGGCGCCGGTCTCCCAACTCATGGGGGGATCATGACCCGTGACCTGGCACCCGAGGCCTATGTCATAGCGCTACTGCAGCTGTCCGGCATGGGACCTGCACGGCTCGCTCTGCTGCTCGCGGACCGGTCACCTGAGGAAGCCTGGCAGTTGGTTCTTGAGCGGAGGGCGGCGCCGCTGCTCGGGGCAGCCGGTCACAAGCTGCCCAACATCGCGGAGTGGCAGACGCAAGCCAGCCAGCTCGATCCTGCGAAGCTCTTGGCAGATCATCACGCGGTGGCGTTGATGCTTCGACACAGCGAGGCGTATCCGCAGCGTCTTGTCGACGATCTCGACCCCCCGGAGTTGCTGTTCGGGTTGGGACGCTGCGCACTCGCGGCTGCTCCGACCGTTGCCGTTGTCGGGACCCGTCGCTGCACCAGGTACGGCCGAGACATCGCCGCCGAGCTCGGCTTTGAGCTCGGCATCCGGGGAGTCACCGTGGTATCAGGTCTTGCCCGGGGAATCGATGCTGCAGTGCATCGGGCGGTCCTTGACGCTGGCGGGTTCGCGGCTGCGGTAGTCGCGACCGGTTTGGATGTGGTGTATCCGCGGAGTAGCCGGGACCTCTGGCATGAGGTTGGTGAGCGTGGGGCGTTGTTTACTGAGATGCCGCTGGGTTCGGTCGCGCTGCCATGGCGCTTTCCTGCCCGGAACCGGATAATCGCCGGCCTCGCCGATGTGACGGTAGTCGTCGAGTCGCACGAAAAAGGTGGTTCTCTTTACACGGCCGAGGAGGCGCATGCCCGTGGACGCACCGTCTTCGCGGTGCCGGGCCCGATCCGGTCATCGGCATCGGCTGGTACCAACGCCCTTCTCGCCGATGGCAGCCTGGCAATGTGCAGCATCGAGGACATTTGCTTGGCCGTTGATGCGAAGCGTGCCAACACCGGGCACTCGCCGGGCGGGCAGACAACTCAGCGCGAGAATGAAGTCCTGGATGCGCTCGGCTGGGAGGCCAAGAGCCTCGGGCAACTCGTGCTGCTCACGGGCATGGCAGCGACAGAGGTGGCACTTCTGCTCGACGAGTTAGGCCTAGCGGGCCTTGTGACCGGTTCAGGTGGATTCTATGAGCGCGCTCTACCTCTAGGCTAGACAGGCCCGTATCTCCTCTCTGAAGCACTCATGAGCAACACCCAGAGCATTCTCGAC
>CAYUOD010000176.1:0-5771 GCA_964446225.1 uncultured Acidimicrobiales bacterium
ACCTGCACTCACTTGCCCGCAAGTTCGCGGTGAGTAGTCGCAGCGACATCGTTGCGCGGGCCCAGGAAGCCGGTCAGCTCTAGGCCCACGATCCGTAGGTGCGTAAGTCTGGGCGGTCATAGCCGATCCAGTTACGCATCTATAAGGGACTGGCGCACCCGATCCGTAGGTGCGTAAGTCTGGGCGGTCATAGCCGATCCAGTTACGCATCTAGGAGGGTGGGGTGGAGGTTGGTGGGTCCGCTGACTCGGGACGGACGTACTCCAGCACCTGAAAGGCCCCCATGCCCTCGGGATCGAGCAGCGCCTCAGACTCGGCTATTCGACTACGGGCCTTCATGGCCTCCAGTCCCGGACTGGCGGCCTGGTCAGCCCAGATGCGTTTGCCTTCGGCCACCAGCTCCTCGATGCCCAACTCCGTGAGAAACTCGGCCTGGCTGAGTTGACGGTGAGGTGCGGGTAGTTGATCAAAGGGCACATCGATCGTGATGTCCTGTGAACCTGGATTGTTAAGCGGCGACTCGCCGGCCTCATGGCCCACAAACGTGCGCAGCCAGCCTTGGATACCTCGTTCCACGAGTCGAGCAGTTGGTGCTCCGTAGTCAAGCAGCACCAGACGCTCACAGCGGCCTGAGATATCGCCGATAAACGCCCGCGCCTCACGAGCCCAGGGGAACGGCTTCAGGAGCGCAAACTCACCGAGCCCAGGGATCTCAGCGGCTGCTAACGCAGACTCCTCAGCAGACAGCCCAACCCAGGATTCGTCAAAACCGCCTCGCCCATCTGAGACCACGAACAATTCCTGTAACCCGCCAGCCTCCGAGGCAACCCGTAAGACCCGAAACGCCAGATTATCAAGCAGTTCATTGGCGATAACCAAGCCGTCAAGAGGGCCGGACGGAAGTTCACTCAGACGGGCAACCTGGGCCGGAGCGAGGGCCAACAAGGCCTCAGAACGCTCGACCAGAGTGTACTCGTAGTCCACGCCTCTGGCTTCAAGCTCACAGACGATTCCCCGAGCCAGGACACCTGAACCGCCACCAACTTCATGGATCACAGGTGACGGCATCCATCTACACAACGCCTCAGCCAGCAGCTCGCCGAACAGCGGTCCCACCTCGGCCGCGGTCAGGAAGTCGCCACCGCTCCGCCCCGCGCCGGAGCCCGACGCAAAGAATCCGCCAGCGCCGTACAGAGCCAGTTCAACGTACGCATCGAAGCGGAGCGGGTCCGAGTTCTCGATTGCGGACGATATTGCAGCAGAAGCGGGCATCGCGGCCCAGACTAGCGTCGCTAGAGCGCCAGGCTCTGAGCCATCTCACCGAAGCGGGCCATCCAGTCCGGGTAGATACCAAAGGCCAGAATCGCCGTCAGCATGAGACCAGTGGCGATCGCAAGAGAAGGAGTAATCGGTACGGGTGAAAGATCGCCGTTGGGCGCTTCTTTAAACCACATGCGGCCAGTGATCTTCGCGTAGTACGCAAACGCAATCACCGAGTTCACCCCTACGATCACCGCGAGTACCACGGCTGCGGTGTCACCAACACCGAGGAGCGCCTGGAAGACCATCAGCTTGCCGAACCACAGAGCCAGCGGCGGCATACCCGCGAGCGACATAAGCGCGATCGTCATACTCATACTGAGCGCGGGTGCGTACGAGAAGAGCCCGTCGTAGGACGAGATATCACCTGTTCTGGTCTTACGAGCGACCAGCAGCACCACGGCGAAGGCCGCCAGGTTGGATACCGCATACATGCCGAGATAGGTCACGATCGCCTGGATAGCGATATCGCTGGAGCCAGCCACAGCCAGCGGAGCCAGCATGAATCCACCTTGAGCGATACCCGAATAGGCAAGCAGGCGCACAATGTTGGTCTGACGAAGCGCGATGAGGTTACCCACCGTCATCGTCAGCGCGGCGAGGATCCAAAAGAGTGGCTCGAAAACATCGGCCCGACCCTGGAATGCGACCACAAAGGTGATGAGCCCGACAAAACCTGCCGCCTTGGAACCAACCGCGAGATAGGCGGTGATCGGCGTCGGAGCGCCCTCATAGGTGTCTGGCGCCCAGGTATGAAAGGGCACGGCTGAAACCTTGAACAAGAATCCGATCAGCGTGAAGAGCACTGCAATGGTGACCATCGCGACACTCTCGTCACCGGTGAACGCATCGGATGCCGCAATGTCTGAGAGCACTGTCGATCCACCGCTCAGGCCGAACAAGAGCGACATTCCGTAGAGCATGATCGCTGATGCGAACACACCCATCAGGTAGTACTTCATACCCGCTTCGTTGCCCTTTTCGTCGCCCTTACGCCAAGCCGCGAGCATGTAGGCCGGAATCGAAAGCAGCTCAAGGGCGATGAAAATGCTGATCAAGTCACGCGACGAGGAGATCATGATCATGCCCATGATCGAAGCCAACAAAAGTTGGTAGTACTCGTTCTCGTAGTAGTCACCATCACGCACGTAGTCAGTCGAGATCAACACGATCACGTAACCGACGATGAGGAACAGCGCCTTCAGAACAAGCGAGAAATCATCGACAACGTAGCCGCCGCCGAACATCGAACGTTCGGTTCCATCCAGCGCAAGAGTAAGTACCGGTACGAGTGCGGCGAGCAGTCCGATGCCAGCCAGCGACGGCATGAGACGGCGAACCTTCTCATCCCAGATGATGTCAACCAGGGTCAGCAGAGCGCCGACCACAAGGATCACGATCTCGGGAGCGAGCGCGTGCCAATCAAGAGCAGGGCGAGTGAATGCCAGGAGCTCAAGTCCGAGCATCAGGTCAGCCTCCCCCGACCAAAGCGAAGCCATCCACCAAAGCAGACACGGCTGGATCGGTCACGCCGAACAAGAGTCCCGGAAAGATGCCGAGCACGATAAAGGCGGCGACGAATGGTGCCCATGCGATTGCCTCGAGAGGCTGGATATCGTCGATCTCGAGGTTGTCCCACTCGGGCTTCGGCTCACCAAAGGCGGTGCGCTGGTAGAGCCAGAGCAGGTAACCAGCGGCCAGAACGGTTCCGATCGCGGCGATGACCATGTAGGTCCGGAACAGCGGCTCGGAGAGCCCCTCAGCCGGATTGTAGGCCGAGAGGATGGCCGGGAACTCGCCCCAGAAACCTGCCAGGCCAGGCAGACCAAGTGATGCCATTGTGGTCAGGCCCAGTATCCAGCCCAGCTTGGGAGCCGATACGAGCAAGCCACCGAGTCGCTTGATCTCAAGAGTGTGGTAACGCTCTTTGATGGAGCCAGCGAGGAAGAAGAGCATGCCGGTAATGAGGCCGTGAGCGACCATTCCGAACACCGCGGCATTGATGCCGAAGTCGGTAAGAGTCGAAATCGCGAGCATCACGTAACCCATGTGGGCCACCGACGAGAAGGCGATAAGCCGTTTCATGTCGGTTTGGGCCAGACAGCCAAGAGCACCGTAGATAATGCCGATGACAGCAAGACCACCGATGAAAGGCGCCCACTCAACGGCCGCATCGGGCAGGATCGGCAGCGCAATTCGGATAAAGCCGTAGGTGCCCAACTTCAGCAGGATGGCGGCCAAGATGACCGAGCCCACGGTTGGAGCCTGGGTGTGGGCGTCCGGCAGCCAGGTATGGAACGGGAAGATCGGCACCTTGATGCCGAAGCCGATGAACATACCAGCAAATATCCACAGACCAGCCGACGACCCGATAGCGGTCGCGGCCATCGGTAGCGCTCTCATATCAAAGGTATTCGCGCTCACCCCAGCCAACTCGCCATCTGCCAAGAAGTACAGAGCGACGAAGGCCACGATCATTAGTGCTGAACCGAACAGGGTGAACAGGAAGAACTTGATCGCCGCATATTGACGCTCAGGACCACCCCAGACGCCGATCATGAAGTACATCGGCAGCAGCACGATCTCGAAGAATACGAAGAACAGAATGAGATCCTGCGCAACGAAAGTTCCGTTCATACCAACTTCAAGAATCAGAATCAGCGCCAGGAAAGCCTTCGGATTCCCGGGCGACGGAATGTGATTCCAGCTGTAGATGATGCACAGCGGTACAACCACCATCGAAAGAATAAGCATCGGCATCGAAATGCCGTCAATGCCGACAATGAAGCGGGCGTTGATGACATCAATCCAGCTCTCATCGACCACATACTGCAGATCGCCGGTGTTGTAGTTGTAGTTGACGAGTATGTACACACCCACCGCGGCGGTGGCCAGTGAGGCCACCAACGCGACGAGTTTGTGCGCCGTCTCGCTCTGTTTCGGTATGAGCATCATCACTATTACTCCCACGAGGGGGAGGAATATTGAAAGGCTCAAGACCCAAGCATCAAATCCTGTCGCATCCATGTCGATTCCACAGGCTCCTATATAAGAATCACGAAGAGTATTGCCAGCACTGTTGCTGATCCGAAGAGCAACGAACCGTACTGTTGGACTTTGCCGGACTGTGTGCCTCGGAGAACCTCACCGGTTCCCTCAGCAGCATTGCCAGCACCGTTTACTGCACCGTCTACGACCGTCTGGTCGATGTAACGGTAGACCCAGCGGCCGCTCGCGGTTGCGGTTTGACCCGCGCCGTTCACGATGCCGTCGAGAACATTCTGGTTGAACCAGTAGGTCGCCTTGGCGATCGGTCCCTTGACTGCTGCAACGATCACATCGTTGTAGAGCCAATCCAGATAGAACTTGTTTACAAGGATTTGATGCCCGAAACGGGCGATCCTGCTGCGTTCTGTGAGGCCGTGAGGGCCCAGGTTGCGCCAGAAGTAGAGATAGCTCAACAGAATCGACGTACCGCCGACCGCCGTGGCGATACCAGCGGCAGCCCAACTGAACTCGGGATGTTCAAGAGCGGGGAAATTGGGACGGGGAAGTTCGATGAACTCAATGAAATATTCAAGGCCGAATGCCGTTGCATTCACGAAACCCGCTGTCAAGGCAGCGAAGGCCAGAACGATCAGCGGCACTGTGATCTTGCGGCCTGATTCGTGGGGCTCGCCGTGTGTGCCGCGGAACTCTCCGAAGAAGGTGTACCAAATCGTGCGCATCATGTACGCAGCCGTGAGGAAGGCCCCCGCGAGACCAACGTAGAGGAACAGCTTGTAGTCGCCTTCCTCAGCAGCCAGCAAGATCTCGTCCTTCGACCAGAAGCCAGCCGTTGGGAAGATTCCCATCAGTGCAGCGGAGCCGATCAGGAAGGTCCAGAATGTCGTCGGCATGTACTTCCTGAGGCCGCCCATGTCCTTGACCATGTCAAAGGAATGGTGCGAGGCATGACTCACAGAGCCAGCCCCCAGGAAGAGCAGCGCTTTGAAGAATGCGTGTGTGAACAGGTGAAATATCGCAGCCGTCCATGCCCCGACGCCAAGTGCCATGACCATGTAGCCCAACTGGCTGATGGTTGAGTAGGCCAAGACCTTCTTGATGTCATTTTGGGCAAAGGCCAACGCACCGCCGACGAGCACGGTAATGCCGCCCATGGCAGCCACGAGGTTGATGCCACCGACCTCTATCGACAGACCCTCGTAGAAGACCGGGTACAGACGAGCAACCATGTAGACGCCAGCCACAACCATCGTCGCAGCGTGGATGAGCGCAGACACAGGTGTCGGACCCGCCATGGCATCCGGCAACCAGGTGTGGAGCGGAAACTGGCCCGACTTGGAAGCCACCGCGGCCATGAGACTGCCCGCTGCTACCAACAGCACAAGACTGCTCATCGTGCCATCTAGAGCTGCTTCGTTAATGAACTCGATGCTCCAGGAAGTTCC
>CAYUOD010000177.1:0-5754 GCA_964446225.1 uncultured Acidimicrobiales bacterium
GGCAGCGGTTCTGGTCCCGCCGGTTTAGCGCCCGGCGTATCCGTCGGGGCACAACCCTGGTCTCACGCCCGACCGACAGCGGGTTTCCGGCTGAGTCTTCGATGAGTGAGCTGATCTGGGCGTCACAGCCAAGCCGCCGGGCGACTTCCGGCGCGATCCTGGTACCGCCGGTCTCACAGGTCGACCCTCCAGGTGATCCAGAATTCGCGCTGGCGAGCTGGTCGAGGTCAACGAGCACCTCAACCCGGGCGGGCGCCGGCTCAGTATCGGGGTTGGTGAGCAGGTTGACGAAAGCGTCTGCTCTTACCGCGGCGAGGCCGTGGCGTGCGGTGATCACCTCTCGGGCGGTCGTCTTCGGTGAGACGGCGTCAGTGATGACCGCATCAGTCTCCGAGTCGATTGCGTTCACGCAGGCGGTCGCGTCCGCGGTTGGCAACACGATCGTGAGTGTGGTGGTGCCGTCGTGGTTGTCGCGGCAGGTCACCCGCCGAGATTTGTGGGCGAGCGCGGCCTGTTCGTGTTCTGAACAGCCAGCCTGGTCTTTGGCTTTGCGGTAGCCAGCACAGATCGCTTCGATCTGTGCTGCTGTGGCTGCCAGGCCCAGTTCACAGAGCTCAGCATCAGAATCAGCGGTCGCTACTCGCGAGATGGCCCGCACCTTCGAATAGGAAAGCCTGCCGTCACCAAAGGCTTCGCGGGTCGCGGGGAGGGCTTCGAGGGCTCGCGCCACGCGCACGTGCTCATGGGCCGTAGAAGTCGACATGGCACACTTCCAGTTCAACCAATGCGCGCTGCTGCGACAGCCCCAAGACTCATAGCCTGCCCGGCGATCGAAGATAGCGAGCCACCCCAACCAGGCCGCGGTAGCGGACGCGATCCGCGCTGCAAACAAGGTCAACTGGTCTTCCAACAAGCCCAAGGGCGCAGTCTCCCAATCCACGTCCTCAGCGCCGCCGAACTGCTCGAACTCTTCCACTGCCACAACCATACGATCCCTCCCAAATATGCTGGTCAACACCTATTTTGACCGGGGGGTGTGACATGCCGCTCAGGCACCGGGGCACAGCAAAAGTCTTCCGCGGAAGACAAGGAGCCTTCGAGAATCTGACCCCCGTGGCACGGATACCACTCTGGAGTATCTGACTCTCTGAACGACGATGCGCAAGTCGCCGTCGAGCAACGAGGTTGCTTAACTCGACTGCAGATAGTTACGCAGGGCATTGCGGATCAGCTCGGAGTTCGTGCGGCCTTCTGTGTTGGCCCGCTCGTTCAGGGCGTTCTGCAGTTCGGGGTCGAGGCGTACGGATTCGACGGAGGCAGCAGAGGAGCCCATTGGTGGGCGTCCTCCTCGGCGGCGCAATATCTCATCGACATCAAACCCGGCCTCGGCCTTTTGCGCCAGGGCGTCAATGAGTTCTTCATCGATCACTTTGCCACTGAGCGTTTTTCCTAGGTTCGGTTTGTTCATTGTCCTTCTCTGGGTAGGAGACGTTGGTGTTTCGCTCGCATCGTCATCGCGTGGATGGCCAGTCCGGACAGACCGGATCGCTGGATCGCGATGACTTCAAGGAGACCCCCGTGGGTACTTGGACCGATGTAGAGAACGAGATTCTCATCGAGGTGGTCGATGGCAATGGCGTTTCGAACGGCATGTTCAATGTCCCCGGATTTGTATCCATGCTTGAGGGCCGATTTGTGAATCTCTACCATGTATCGTACTACGAAACCTCTGAACTGTGAAGGCCTGCCCTGCAGGCGGGGACTCTTCTCTCTCAAGTGAGTGGAGTAGTTCTTTGAGTGACACGCCAGAGCGCAGACGTTGCGGGTCGCACTATGGAGGCGGAAGCAGTCGCTCGCCTCCAGGGCACAAGCGTGAATCAGCTGATTACTGAGTCGCTGAAGGCCGAGTTCGAGCCGATGAAGACTTCACGAGCCGCGCTAAGCGACTCATCGAGCGGGACAAGGAACTGCTGGAACGCCTAGCCGAGTGACGAGGATCGGGGTGGCAGCACGACGAAGACCTCGACACATGGACGAGCGCTCAAATGCTCTCCGTTGAGTGGGTCAGAGCTTAGCTGAGGCTGGAAGCGCAGCGACAAGAGTCTGAGCTAGCCACTCTTCATTGACGTCGAAGCCAAGTGCTTGGATGTGTGCGATGAGGCTTCCGACTCGGACTCGCGAGAACTCTCTCGTTTCGAGCTGCTGCACAGCGGCCTTGGTGACGTCCTTGCGGTCGGCCACTTCCTCCATAGTCAATCCCGACTCGTGGCGCAGCGTCACAAGGAGATGGCGAGCCAGTATCTGTTGGTAGGCGGCGTTCGTGCTGTCGGGATCGGAGGCCGGGAGAGCGTCGGGACCAACGAAACGAGTGTTTGTCGTGTTGATCGTCTCGAATTCGCCTGCCATCATCGCTCCGGTCGTCGCAATTACAAGTATAGCTATAACTATACTTCGGCAGGGAACATTCTTAACTTCAGGATCTGTTTGGCGTTCCTCGCGACATCGTCTGAGGTCGGCACGGCAACGTCGTACCAGGAGTTCGCAGAGGCTGGGCCGACAGCCTTGTTTCCGAGCAGAGTGAAGACAATCCATGACAAATCGGTGGCTGTAACGAACAGCCCGCGCCATGCGGCAGATGGATGGCGCTCTTGTCGCTCGGGAATTGGCCAGCGGATCTCCCCGCTGTGATCTCTAAACACCGACTGTTGGATCTTCCAGCGAACATCGGGGGCAACTGCGCTCCGGCCGTATGTCCTGAGATACCGGATTGCGGCAACTATGCCAGCCCATGCGAGAGGCTCGACGCTGGCGAGAGTCTGTGCCGAGCTAGCGAAGTGATTTGAGTAGTGGATCTCTGGCGGCGATCCCATGAGCGCCGAGCGGGTTGATGGCATGGGGCGACGATAACGAGGGGGTGTGTCAGAGCGCCGAGGGTTAGTCCCAGAGGCGGACGCCAAGGCCGGTGGCTCGTTCTACTGGGCGGTTGATGGCTTGGCGGATGGTGTCTTCGGGGCCGAGGAGGGCGACTTTCTTGGCTGCTCGGGTGACGGCTGTGTAGAGCAGCTCTCGGGTGAGCAGCGGTGATGATCCGGGTGGGAGCACGACGACGACTTCGTTGTACTGCGAGCCCTGGCTCTTGTGGATGGTCATGGCGTGCACGGTGGCGTGTTCACCGATGTGCGAGCGGTGGAAGGTGCGGATCTCTGCTCCCTTGAACGCGACTCGCAGTCCGTCTTCGGTTTCGACGGTGACGCCGATGTCGCCGTTGTAGAGGTCGAGCGTGCGGTCGTTGGCGGTGATCATGATGGGCTGGCCGGGATACCACTCGCTGCGGGCCCGCATGCCAGGGAACTTCTCGTCGAGGCCGTGTTCGATGAGCCGCCGCCAGTAGTCGACGCTCTGCGGACCGTTGCGATGGGCGGCCAGCACGGCCAACTCGTTCAGCTGAGCGAGTGCCTCATCGGTTGATCCGATGGTCTTTGAGAGCTCGACGAGCTTCACCCGATGATCGATCACCCTGGTGGCCAGCTCACTGAGGGCGTCGCCAGAGCTGTCGGGAATCCACACGAGGTCGTCCGACCCGGTTTGCAGTAACTCAACGGCCGCATCGGCGTCGCCACGGCGGATCGCAACTGAGAGTTTGGCGATCGCACCGCCCTCGGTAAATCTGTGGACCTTGTCGAGCACGACGATGTGATTCTCGATTGTTCGTCCGCCACTGCCGCCAACACTGCCACCAGCGACCGCGGACGAGTCGTCACGCGCCGGGCCCATGATGTCGGCCAGCACCGTGCCCGCCTCGATCGACACCAGCTGGTCGGGGTCACCGACCATCACGAGCGTTGCGTCGTCCCGCAGCGCGCTGAGCAGTTTGGCGGCGAGGGTCAGAGAGACCATCGACATTTCGTCCACGATGACCATGTCATAGGGCAGCCGGTTGTCTTTGTCGTGGGCGAAGCGGCCGCGCTCACGGTGGAAGCCGAGCAGTCGGTGGATGGTCGACGACTTCACGTTGAGCAGTCGATCTCTGGCTGGCCCATCGAGCTGCTCTGCGGCCGAAGTCAGCGCCTCGCCGAGCCTGGCCGCTGCTTTGCCGGTTGGGGCGACGAGCGCGACCGTCGGGAAGGCACCGTCGGCCTGGGCCAGGGCGGACAGCATTGCGGCGATCGTGTAGGTCTTGCCCGTTCCTGGTCCGCCGGCGATGACGGCAAGGCGACTGCCAAGGGCGATCTCGGCCGCCACCCGCTGCTGGTTGGGTTCGGCTGCGGAATCCGCTGAGAAGGCTTCGTCGAGCAGTTCGGCGACGGCAGGGTCGAGCGGGGTGACTCCTTCAGCGACGGCGGCGTCAATGATCCCGGCGATCGACTCTTCGTAGCTGTAGTACCGCTGCAGGTAGAGGCGGTCGTCGACGAGTACGAGTGGCGTGTCGTCCCCGACGGATCCGACGATGTCGCTGGCAGCCACGGCAGCGATCCACCCCTCAACCGCGGGCCACGCCAGCAAGTCGGTGTCGATGGCCGTCTGTCCGTCGACAAATACGGCCTCGTGCTGGGTGGCGAGGCGCACGCAGACATGTCCGTGCCGGGTTCCGCGCACGGCGAGCGCGGCGGCGAGCAGCACCTGGGGATTCTGCTCTCCGCCGATCCGCCCGATTGTCATTGCAGACAGCACATCAATCGGAGCCAACAAGCCGGCGTCGTTGAAGTCGGCCAACAGACCCGACGCGCCGATGACCACGTTCTCGTCGGCGGCCGCCAACAGGACCCTGTCGGGGACAGTCACGAGCCCGCCTCCGCGGCGAAGCGTTTACTCAGATCGACGATCAGCGCAGCGGGCGGATTCCACCAGTAAACACCGCAGCGGGTGCCGCCGAGGACGGGTGTCTCGGCGCCGATCATGCCGCGCACAAACAGGTAGGCCGATCCGCCGAGGTGCCGCTCGGGCGAGTAGCCAGGCAGCCGCCATTCCAGGTAGCGGTGCAGCGCAACCTGGTAGAGCAACGACTGCAGCAGGTAGTGGCTGTCTTGCATGACCTGGTGCATCGCAGCGAACGAGTAGTCGGCGACGGCCGGCCCGTCAGCGCGGCTGGGCAGCGTATTGGTCTTGTAGTCCATGACGACGTAGCGGTCGTGGCCGTCCGGCGTGGGCAGCGCAGCGGTGAGGTCTATGGAGCCGGTGAGATAGCCACGGAACTTGCTAGTGGGCAGGTCGTCGAGCAGATCGGCATAGGGACGGACGGGGTCTTCCGCCGGCAGATGGTCCTTCATGGCAGCCGCGACGATATGCAGGTCCATCGCCGGGCCAGACGTGCGCACGGGAAACTCGAACTCCATCTCGTCGAGGCAGCGATCGCTGGGGATCTGGCGCATGGCAATGTCTGACGATGCCGGCCCGAGGGGAGTGTGGATGGCGAGGCGGAGTCCGTCCGTGAGCACGGCGGCGTCAACGTCCAGCGCGTTGAACCGCAGGGCGGATGTCACCTCTGCGCGGATGGTGTCTTCGAGATCTGCCGCGTCGAAGGGCACCTCTTCGAGGATCTTGTGCACCAGCGTGCCGAACTCCTTGCTGCCGCGCACACCCGCCAACGGCATCGTCAGATCGGCGTCAGTAGGCTCCGCGTCAGCAGGCTCGGCATCATCAAGCGGAATCGTCTCATCCTCACGCAGAGGATCGTCGAACGTATCGTGCCCCGCCCCAATCGGATGGTCAGGCGACAGCGACGAGAACGAAGCCCGCCGCCACGCATAATCCAAT
>CAYUOD010000178.1:0-5733 GCA_964446225.1 uncultured Acidimicrobiales bacterium
ACAATCCACGGTCGGGAATCGTGCCCGGGTTCGTGACCGCCAAGCGCTGCGCCCCCTGACGCCCACGGACGGTGCCTTCCAGCCGGTCCCACACAAGGCGAGCCTTAAGACCACTGAACTGGTCACTCGGATAGCGACCGCTGAGCATGTCGAGTGTTGCGTGAAATACCTCTTCCGACAGGTCGTTGAATGGCGCAGCTCGACGTACAAGTGCGAAAAGTTCGTCCATGTCCCACTCGTCCATGGCGCACATCGCCACGAGATGCTGCGCCAGGACATCCAGCGGATTTCGGGGGTAGCGGGTGCTCTCGACTTCGCCATCCAGCATGCGGCGCACGACTACGGCCGTCTCGACCAGGTCGCCTCTGTGCTTGGGGAACATCTTGCCGACCGACGGAGCGCCCACCTGATGCCCCGCCCGACCAATACGCTGCATTCCTCTCGACACCGAGCCAGGTGACTCGACCTGCAGCACCAGATCGACGGCGCCCATGTCGATACCGAGTTCGAGCGAACTCGTTGCAACGAGGGCTCGCAGAGTGCCGGACTTGAGCTGATCCTCGATGATGAGGCGCTGTTCTCTGGACAGGCTGCCGTGGTGGGCCTTCACGAGATCAACGACTTCAGGCGCATCGTCACCCAGGGAGTCTGCGTAGAGCTCGTTGAGGCTGGCTGCGAGCCGCTCGGCGAGGCCGCGGTAGTTACAAAACAGCAACGTCGAGCGATGCTGCAGAATCAGTTGAAGCAGTCGCGGATGGATCGACGGCCAGATGGACCGAGTCGGCCGCCCCTCGTCATCTTCGGCAGGCAGCTCACCCATATCCTCGACGGGCACGATGACGTCTATCTCAAGGGTCTTCTGCGAACCTGCATCCACCACGCTCACCGGGCGCAGTTCTCCGCCCTTCTTGCCGCCGAGAAACTGAGCAATCTCTTCGAGTGGGCGCTGCGTGGCCGAGAGCCCGATGCGCTGAGCAGGCTGGACACAGATTTCCTCAAGCCGTTCAAGGGTCAGGGCGAGATGGGATCCGCGCTTGGTGGCCGCCATTGCGTGGATCTCGTCGATGATCACCGTCTCGACATGGGCCAGCGTCTCACGGGCTTTGGAGGTCAGCATCAGATAGAGCGACTCGGGGGTCGTGATGAGGATGTCTGGCGGAGTACGGATAAGTCTCTGCCGCTCATTTGCTGGAGTGTCACCCGTGCGCACACCAACGGTCGGCTCATGCAACTCGGTGCCGAGCTTGGACGCTGCCAGATGGATGCCTCGCAGCGGGCTGCGCAGGTTCTTCTCTACATCGACCGCAAGTGCCCGCAGCGGGGATATGTAGACCACCCGTGTGCGTGCCAACTTCGTGGGGACCGGGTCGGTCATCAGTTTATCGATGCCCCACAGGAAGGCGCTGAGCGTCTTACCCGAGCCCGTGGGAGCAAGGATCAGTGTGTGGTCGCCCTCAGCGATGGCCGGCCAGCCCAGCTTTTGGGCGTTTGTAGGCGCGTCAAAGTTGGCGTCAAACCAGGCCCGCGTTGGGGCTGAGAACCGCTGTAGCGCCACGAAGATCCACCCTACGGCAGGGGTGCGACATCCATCCTGATTGCGCATAGATGCGTAACTGGATCGGCTATGACCGCCGAGACTTACGCACCTACAGATCGGCTGGGATCTGGGTCCCATAGATGCGTAACTGGATCGGCTATGACCGCCGGAACCTACGCACCTACGGGGAAGGGGTGGGATCTGGGTCGCGTACGGCGATCCCGGGCCAGATGGCGTCGAGGATCCTGTCGGCATCACGGGCCCGAAGGGGCAGATGGCCGATCATGAGGCGTACCCAGAGCGGACCGTAGATGGCATCCAGCACCGCCTCGACGTCGAGATCACTACGGATCTGCCCCAACTCAATGCCTCGGCGAAGCTGAACTATCGACAGGTCACGCCGCGGCGTCCAGAAGCGCGTGCGAAATTCGTCCGCGCTGCCGTCATCGGTCTGCGAGGCGGCAACGAGCTCGCGAATCAGCGAGCCCGTGGGCGAATTGAACAGCCGTACGACGCTGCGTAGGTGAATGCGAAAGTCAGCTCGCACGTCGTCGGTCGATTTGAAGGGCGTGGCCTTCATCGAACCGTCAACGAGTGCATCAAGGACCACAGCCGTACGGGAAGGCCACCAGCGATAAATCGTCTGCTTTGCCACGTTGGCTGTCTCGGCGATCTCATTGATGGTGACCGTGCCCTGCCCCTGGGCACCCACTAGAGAGAACGCCGCATCGAGGACCCGCTGACGTGCATCTTCGTCGCGCTTGCGTCCCCTCGGCATCCTGGGACGATACTGCCCGACTGTTCGACTTGCAAGACCTTGGGTCTAAATAGACCTACGTTCTTGTTATTGTTCACAAAGACCGGTAGTCTCGTTATACACAAGCAAATGACCCAGGAGTCAACATGGCAAGTATCACTGTGCTCGGAACCGGTGAAATGGGCAGCAGAATGGCCACCAACTTCGCCCAGGCGGGCCACAACGTGACCATCTGGAACCGCACACAGGAAGCAGCGCTAAGCCTCGCAGGCGAGACCACGATGTCAGCTGCGCAGACTCCGAGCGAAGCCGTGAAAGAGGCCGATGTAGTGGTCTCGATGTTGGCGGACGACGCTGCATCTCGCGAGGTCTGGCTGGACTCGGGATCTGGCGCCCTGAACGCAATGAAGAACGGGGCTGTCGCCGTTGAATCCTCGACAATTACACCCACCATGGCCCGCGAACTTGCAGCTGCCGCCGAGCAACAAGGTGTGCCATTCCTTGAAGCGCCCGTGGTCGGATCTCGACCACAGGCCGATGCAGGCGGTCTGTTCTATCTCATCGGTGGCGATGCGGCAGTGCTCGAAAGCGTTCGCTCGATCATCGGGGTGAACGCCGGGGGAATCCGTCACATGGGAGCCGCAGGCGACGCTGCAACCATGAAGCTCGCCATTAACGGCCTGTTCGGGATTCAGGTCGCCGCCTACGCTGAGATCGTGGGACTCCTCTCGCGGTCCACTGTTGAGACGCAGACAGCAATAGACCTCCTTGCCGGACTTCCGATCACGTCCCCCGCTCTCCAGCGCATCCTCGCGCTCTACGCCGACCGGGACTTTGCGCCCAACTTCCCAGTACGCCTCGTGGCCAAGGACTTTGGCTATCTCACGGCGCTCGCAGACGAGCTCAATGCCGCAGTGCCTGTCTCAGCGGCTACATCAGATGTGTACTCATCAGCACAGGCCGAATGGGAACTCGACATCGCCGGAATTGCGAACGCATACCTGCGGTAGCCTCAGGCAAACATCTGGAATCACACCGACTCCAACTCAGCAGCAAACCTCCGGTTGCGCGTACAATTTGTGGGATCGGGGAACACAATGGCCCCTCAAGGACGTTTCCCCTT
Source organism: uncultured Acidimicrobiales bacterium (assembly GCA_964446225.1). Lineage (GTDB taxonomy): Bacteria > Actinomycetota > Acidimicrobiia > Acidimicrobiales > Poriferisodalaceae > CAYUOD01. Next base: position 3,418 of record CAYUOD010000178.1, read on the forward strand.
CATGGAATCGCGTCTCGACCAGCCCGAAGCGGCTGTTCTCGCACACAGGCAGGCTATTCGTCGCGTACGTATCGCCGCAGCAGCCCTTGGTCTGGCTCTGTTCATCGATCAGATGACAAAAAATCTCGCGGTGAACCGCCTCATCGACGGCCCAGTTGACGGCCCAGGGCCGTTCCAGTTCCGCCTGGTGGCGAACCGCGGCGCTCTACTTGGAATCCCGGCACCAACGTGGCTTCTCACGATCATCACCATTGTCGTCACCGTCGCGGCAATTTCGGCCCTCCGTAAAACCTCGTCGCGAAGAGCCGCTGCGGGCTACGGACTGCTCATCGGCGGAGCCTTTGGCAATCTTGTCGATCGTTTCCAGGACCGCCCGCAGTTTCCCGCCAACGCGGTCGTCGACTGGATCGACACAGCATCGCTGCCCGCGTTCAACCTCGCGGACGTCGCTATCCTGTCTGGACTGATCCTGCTCGCGGTCCAGTCAAGAGGCTCAGCTACCGACACACCGTCCCAGGACACGAAGACCGTCGCTCCGTAGCGACACAACTGTTCCCCACGACAATGAAAGAATATGAGTATGCCCCCAAAACTCAAGCTCTTAGCTCCGCTTTCGATTGCGGCGATACTGCTCCTCGCTGGCTGTGCGAACAGTGACAGCGACTCCGAAGAGGTCCTTCCCATCGAGCCAATTCTCTCAAGCGAGATTAATATCGTCTCCGATGAGACAGGAACTCGCGCCGAAGTCGACGTGACGACAAACATTCCGGTCGCCTGTGCCATCGTGTACGGAACCGATGGCGAATTTGGCAATCTGGCGGTCGATCAGGACATGGACGGCGGCGCCCACGAGGACCACGGCCCGGTGCTCACCGGTCTCGAACCTGACACGGTCTACGAATACACGCTGCAGGGCTCAGACCAGGACGGAAATCTCTACAAGAGCGAGGTCATGAGCTTCCGCACTCCGGTGGCTACAGCCGCACCCTCACCCGGTAGCAACATCGCAACCGAGAGCAGCATCTCTGGGGCCAGCTCATCCTTCTCAGACAGCTTCGATGCCGCCCTCGCAATCGACGGCGACCTTGGCACCGAGTGGTCGAGCGCCGGCGACGGCGACGACGCATGGATCGAGCTCAGCTTCGATGCATCCCGCGAGGTCATCGGCTTCGGACTGCGCTCACGTTCAATGAACGACGGCACCTCGATTATCGAAACGTTCACTGTAACGGTGGACGGGGGCGAAGTCCTCGGACCGTTCCCGGGCGGCACAACGTTTACCCCGGCTGAGGCAAACGTGTCCGGCCAGACGTTCCGCTTTGATGCCGAGACAACCTCCGGCGGAAACACTGGCGCGGTCGAGGTCGAAATCTACGCAGCCGAATAGCGCTAGCCGATACGTGCGGTCTGACCGCCGTCCACCGGCAGCACAATCCCGGTAATAAACGACGCCTCATCTGAGGCCAGGAACAGTGCTGCGTTCGCGATGTCATGGGCGCTACCCATACCGCCTTTGAGAGGGACGGACTCATTACGACTTCGAATGAGTTCGTCCCTGTCGCGGCCAGCTGCTGCGAACCCCTCGATTGCATTGGGTGTGTTCATCAGCCCCGGCATGATGACGTTGGCCCTAATCCCGTACTTCGCGTTACCCATCGCGACTGAGTGTGTGTAGGCGTTCAACGCCGCCTTGGAAGCCTTGTAGGCGGCCATCCCCACAGAGCACACCGCAGCGATGGAGGAGATATTGATAATGCTGCCTGACTTCTGCGCACGCATGATCGGCAGCACATGTTTGGTCGCGAACACCGCACCCTTGAGGTTTGTGTTCATGATCCCGTCCCAAATCTCCTCGGTCATCCGCGTGGCCGTTGTGTCATGGGTACCGATACCGACATTGTTGTGGAGCACATCCACAGTGCCGAAAGCATCGACACATACGTGGACAAACTCAGCACACTCAGCTTCTCTGGTTACGTCCGCAACCATGCCAACAGCCTGGCCACCCGCAGCCGCTATCGCGTCAACCGTAGAGCCGACCGAGTCCGGGTTGCGATCAACGCACAACACGCTGGCACCCTCGCTGGCGTACCGGACCGCGCAGGCACGACCATTGCCAATGGTCTCACCCGCGATTTGACCCGCGCCAGCAACGATCACGGCTTTGCCTGCCATGCGGTCTGTCATTTTTCGGATCCTCACGTCGCTGCCGAGAGCCTACATAGTGAGGTCTCAGGCGACGGCTGAGAAGCTGCTACTAGCGAGGGCAGGGAACGGACTCTGGGCCACGCTGACGGTAGATGTCAACGAAGTCGA
>CAYUOD010000179.1:0-5713 GCA_964446225.1 uncultured Acidimicrobiales bacterium
GTTGTGGGGCATCGAGCAAGAAGCCGTTCTGCGACAACACCCACGCCAAGATCGATTGGGACGGAAGTTGCGCCTCGCACGACGTGTCCTACGCGGAGCGCGCGAATCCGCTCGGAGGAGAGGGGTTGACCATCCATGACGATCGAGCCACCTGTTCACACTCTGCCTTCTGCGGCAATATTGCGAGCAATGTCTGGGACATGGCAGGCGAGACCGCCAACAGCGATGTGCGGACCCAGGTCATGAACATGGTCGAAAAGTGCCCGTCTGGGGCCCTCACCTATACGTTCGATGGCGCAGACTCGCCGAATGAACCGGGTTTGCCCGTTGAAATCGGCGTGCTGAATGACGGACCGCTGTTCGTGCAGGGTGGGATCGCTGTGACTTTGCCCGACGGAACCACCTTGGAGACCCGTAACCGGGTTGCACTGTGCCGCTGTGGTGCCTCGGCCAACAAACCGCTGTGCGACGGCAGTCACAGTGGAGCGAACTTTTCAGACCCCGGCTGAATCAGGAGCTGGCGCAGGCGCCGAACTTGGGCCCGATCGCTGCTTGCGTAGGTATGAGCTCATCGCGTAGAGCGTGAGGGCGAGGCCGGCAAATGCCACGTAGCGGCTGAGATTAGCGAAACCCCATTGCTGCATGATGAAGCCGGCCGAGAACCCTGCAATCGCTCCGGTGGTCGTCATGGCGAAATCTGCGGCGCCTTGGACCATCACGCGTTCGTTGCCGCCGAAGCTGCCGGTGAGCAGGCTACTGGCGGAGATGAGGCTGAGGCTCCACCCAACGCCGATGGCGAAGAGTCCGATGAAGAGTCCGGTGCGATCGGTCGAGGGTGTGCCTGAGACGAGTTCCGCGCCGGCGAAGAGGACGATGCCACCGGTTGCGATGACGAGGCGTGGTCCGATGCGGTCCACGACGCGTCCGATGATTGGCGCGAAGCCGTACATGCCGAGCACGTGCAGACTGATGACGAAGCCAATGACCTGGAGTTGTTGGTTCCCGTCCTTCATGTGCAGCGGCGTCATCGACATGATGCTCACCATCACGAAGTGGCTCGCGACCATGGCCGAGGTTGCGAGCTTCGCCGGGGACGAGGCTGCAATGGCTGCTATTGCTGGTCTAAGTTCTCGCGTGGCAGTGGGGTCACCGAGGTGTCCGGAGACCTCTAGAGGGTCTGGCCGCAGGTACTTGTTGACGATCGCCACGGCGACACCCAGGAGGGCGACCGCCAGAAGGTAGGGTCCGGCGAGGCCAGGAAGGCCGAGGCTTTCAGCGAAGTCTGCAGCGATACCTAGTGCGAGAGTTGGTCCGAGGACCGCTCCCACGGTGACTGCCCACATGAGCGTGCCGATGGCTTTGGCTCGATGCTCCTCGCTGGCGAGGTCTGCTGCTGCATAGCGGGCCGCGTAGTTGGCGGTGCTTGCGGTTCCGAGTAGTAGACCTCCCAGAGGCACCAGCAGGAAGATGTCGGTGGCCGCCCCCAGTACGACGATGGCTGAGCCGATGGCGGAGATTATCCAGGCAACCGAGAGACCCGCGCGGCGGCCATGCTGGGACATGTAGCGCGCGAGGGGGACTGTCGCGAGCGCGCTGCCGATGCCGACGCTGCTGCCGGCGATGCCGCCTAACAGATCGCTACCGGTGATGTCTTTGGCGAGGACGGCAAGTCCGGCGACGCCGCCCACGAATGCCGCACCGGCTGGGATAACCCCGGCGATGAGTACACGCAGCGTGCGCTTCTGTACTACTTCGCGGTCTTGGCCTGTCAGCATCGTTCCAACTCTAAAGGTCACAGGGCCGCGCACGGCACCAGGCGCTGAACCCATCTGAAGCGGTGAGGCGTAATCTGATCGCTCTCAGCGCCATGTGGCTACGCTTCACGCCGCGCTGACCGCCCGGTGACGATCGCCCGCCGAGTAAATCAAGGCTGGCCGACCGTCACGAGCGTCATCGACTAGTTCGCGTTGCTTGCCTGGAGGTGAGCGCGGCGCTCCTTGCGATTTGGGCCGCCGTTGTTGCCGTTGTTGCCGCTCGGCTTCTTGCCTGCGCCAGACGAACCGCCTGAGTTGCTGCGGTTCTTTGGCTTGGCGGAGTAGCTGCGACCGGACTTGGCGCGACTGTCGCTGCTGCGACTGCCCCGACCATCGCGGCTGTCGCCGTTGCGTGAGTCCTTGCTGCGGTAGTCACGACTGTCGCGGCTCCGAGAATCGCGGCTGTCGCCGTTGCGTGAGTCGCTGTTGCGGCTCTGCGAGCTGCGGCTGTTGCCGTTACGACTTTGTGAGCTGCGGCTGTCGCTGTTGCGTGAGTCGTTACCGCGGTAGTCGCGGTCATCGCGCTTTGGTCCACGGTTGTCGCGGGAGTCACGGTCATCGCGGCTGCGCGACTGTGAGCGGCTCTTGGGCTTGCTCGTTGAGTAGCGGCCATCAGACGATGAGTGCTTGCTCCGCGATGAGCGGGAGACCTTGCGCTCGGTGCGTTCGATCCTGCGCACTGGCTTGGGAGTGCGGTCGGTCTTCGGTGCGATCTCTCGCAGCGTGTCGATGTCAGCGCCGGTGACGGGCTCTTCGAGTCCGACTTCGCGCTGCATCTTGCGAGCTGCTTTGGCCTGGCTGCCCATCAGCATCGAAATAACGACGCCACCTTCACCAGCACGAGCTGTGCGACCAGAACGGTGCACGTATGCCTTGTGGTCTTCTGGGGGATCGTAATGAAATACCGATGCCACGCCGTCGACGTGAATGCCACGTGCGGCAACATCGGTTGCAACGAGCGCCTGCACACGGAAGTCGGAGAATTCGGCGAGAGACCGGGTGCGCTGCTTCTGGCTGCGTCCACCGTGGATGGCGACCGCATTTACGCCGCGTTGTCCGAGCTGCTTCGTGAGACGGTCAGCGCCGTGACGGGTGCGGGTGAAGATGATGGCCGGCCAGGCAGCGTCGACTGCCTGCGCGATCGTGTCGATGCGCTCTTCGCGCTCAACCTTCCAGAACAGGTGGTCAGCGGAGGTGATGTCGGGAGTTTCCTCTCCGACTTCGTGGCGCACTGGGTCGTTCTGGTATTCGGCGGTGAGCTTGGCGATATCACCGTCGAGCGTGGCCGAGAACAGTACGGTCTGACGATCCTCAGCGGTCTGATCGAGGATGCGGCGCACTGCGGGCATGAAGCCCATGTCCGCCATGCGGTCTGCTTCGTCGAGCACGACATGGTCGACGTTAAACAGGCTCACATTGCCCTGCTCGATGAGGTCTTCTAGGCGACCGGGACAGGCCACGAGGATGTCGACGCCGTTGCGCAGATCCTTGAGTTGTGGGCCGTAGCCGACGCCGCCGTAGATAACACCAATTCGGATGTCACCGGCGAAGGTCTTGAGCTCTGTGTGGATCTGGTCGGCGAGCTCACGGGTAGGGGCGAGCACGAGGGCACGGGGCTTCTTCGGCTTTGCACGCTTCACGGTTGCGACGAGTGGAATACCAAAGGCAAGCGTCTTGCCTGAGCCGGTTGGGGCACGACCACATACGTCACGCCCGGCGAGGGCGTCCTTGATGGTGGCTGACTGGATTTCGAAAGGTTCGATGATCCCGCGCTCTTTAAGCGCGTAGACGATCTCTGCTGGTACGCCCAGTTGGGCGAAAGTGGGGGACATTCATTTCCTTACGCGCACGTTGCGCGTTGCTATCGGTGGGTTCGTGTTGCCTGGCCGTTTCGGCGAGGTCGAGTTGTACGGGTGGTTCACGATCAACGGAAGAACCAGAACCCGTTAGCGAACCCACCGGCTGGACTGTCCTGCCGGAGTCCTCTAAGAGTAACAGCCTCAGCAGGTCATTTGTAGACATGTGCCCAATGGCACACGCTGAGTGGTTCCGACGCGGCTCAGTCGGGGAGCGGAATCGCGACGACTTCGAGCCCGCTGATGCCAGCGAAGTCGTCGGGGTTGGCCGTGTAGATCGGTAGTCCTCGGGTGATCGCTGTTGCAGCGATGAGTGCGTCGTAGGCCCGTGCGGACGCCTTCGGACCCGAGCTGCGCAGGTCGCTGGCGACTTTGCCCAAAGCCCTGGCCGCGGCCTGGTCGAAGGGGAGTGCATCAAAGTCGGACTCGGCTTGTTGGAGGTGTGCCTGACGTGCAGCCCGGTCTTCGTTGTTTGATGCGACGAGCGGTCCCACTGATAACTCGGCGAGGGTGATGGCGGTAATCACTGGTTCAGCCGGCAGCGCTGCGGCGTCGCGCAGTTGGGGCAGCAGAACCACGGTGCTTGTGTCGAGAATGCCGCGGCCCTGTGTATCGAGCTTCATATGGCCGGATCGATCACCTGGTCGATGTCATGCCGTAATTGCTGAGGATCGACTGTCGGCAGATTACGCCAGCGCGCCAAGAGAGTCACCGGATCGAGGCCCTGGCGGGGCAGTGGACCAAGCTCTGCCACAGGGTGCCCGTCACGCGTAATTGTCAAACGTTCTCCTGTTTGCACTCGATCGATCACTCTTCCTCCATGGTTCCGCAGTTCGCGGACTGTGACTTCTCGCATGGAGAGGAGTGTATCACCGGTGAGACACCATCGTTAGAGAGTCCGGCCACTCAGGTTCGAGATGTGGCCGGGGAGTCGGATGTCCTCGTTGAGTTTGGGGTCAGGTTGCGGTGTGCCGAATGCTGTCGTCACCGGCACAACCCCGGCCCACACGGGGAACGAGTAGTCGGCTTCGTCATCGACAGGTGGACCTGTGCGGACCTTGGTCGACGCCTGCTCGAGAGAGACCTTGAGCACCTCGGTGCCGCGGAACTCCTTGTCGTTGGTCGGGCGGAGTTCAATCGACCGGCCCGGCGCGAGTCGTTCTATGAGCTGCTCGAGGGCGTGCGCCTTCTGCGCTTCGTCAGTGATTGGCAACGCCTCGCCGATGACTACGACAGAGCGGTAGTTCACGGAGTGATGGAAGGCGGACCGTGCCATGACCAGCCCATCTAGAAGGGTCATGGTGACGCAGACGTCGATGCTTTGCTTGGCGCGCCGAACGACGCCCGATGCTGGCGCCCCGTGCAGCAGTAGCGAGTCATTGTCGCGCACACAGAACATCGGGATCACGACGGGTTTGCCTTCGCGCACCGTGCCCACATGAGCCACGAGTCCGGCGTCGATGATCTCATGGACGAGAACGTCTGTGTAGTTTGCTCGTTCGGCGCCGCGGCGCACACGGACCGCCTCCGATGCTGGTTCGCCAGGGTTGGAGATATGTTCTGTAACATTAGATGTCATACTCTGTTACATTACTAGGGTGAAACCGCCGACGGCAATACAATTAGCGGATGAGATCGAATCAGATATCCGCGCTGGCGAACTGCAACCCGGAGTCCTCTTGCCGTCAGTGCGCGCGCAAGCCACGTTGCTTGGCATGTCGCCAACGACGGTGAGCGCTGCATACAAACGTCTCCGAGACCGGGGAGTCGTTGTTGGTAAAGCGCGTCAGGGCACCAGGGTCGCACCGCGGTCCAGTCGCCCCGTGCGCCTGGTGCTGACCCTCCCTCCCGGCAGCGTTGATGCGCTTTCGGGTAGTCCGGATCCTGCGCTGTTGCCCGCTTTGAACGCGGCACTGAGTGGGTCGAGCTCTGAGACACCGCTGTTGTATGGCAACGTGCTGGTGCATCCGGTCCTGGCCGAAGTGGCGGCCGAGAACTTCGCAGCCGACGGCATTGACGCCAAGCACCTCACGGTCACATCGG